>NZ_JBIUBX010000003.1:237006-370546 GCF_044548445.1 Streptomyces sp. NPDC052016 | reverse complement strand
CCCCCCCCCCCCCCCCCCCCCCCCCCCCCCCCCCCCCCCCCCCCCCCCCCCCCCCCCCCCCCCCCCCCCCCCCCCCCCCCCCCCGACCCACCCACACCCCGGCACGCGACGGCACACCCTCGGCCGGCACCTGAACCCGCACCCCAACCCCAACCCGCACCCGCACCCCAACCCCGCCCCAACCCACACCACCCACGCCCACGCCCACGCCCACGCCCACCCCCACATCCACACCCGCAACCAATGCTCACGCCCCCCGCAAGCCCGTCCCCTCCCGTCGTCACACCCACGTGCGAGGATCGGATGCACAGCTCACGGAACACAGTCCGAGCAACACCGGCCGAGCAACACAGGCCACCCGCGCCAGCGAAGGAGAGCCGCGATGGCAACGAAGCCGCCCAAGGCCGACCCGGTCCAGGACGCGCCGCAGGTCGCCGAGCCGAAGCACGCGGCGGCGGGCCTCCCGGCCATCGGGCACTCCCTGCGGATCGCCCAGCAGCAGATGGGCGTGAAGCGCACCGCCCTGACACTGCTGCGCGTGAACCAGAAGGACGGCTTCGACTGCCCCGGCTGCGCCTGGCCCGAGCCGGACCACCGTCACGCGGCGGAGTTCTGTGAGAACGGCGCGAAGGCGGTGGCCGAGGAGGCCACCCTGCGCCGGGTCACCCCGGAGTTCTTCGCCGCGCACGCCGTCGCCGACCTGGCGACCCGCAGCGGCTACTGGCTCGGCCAGCAGGGCCGCCTGACGCACCCCATGTACCTCCCCGAGGGAGGAGAGAAGTACGAGCCGGTCTCCTGGGACCGCGCCTTCGACATCATCGCCGAGGAGATGACCGCCCTCGCCTCCCCCGACGAGGCCGTCTTCTACACCTCGGGCCGCACGAGCAACGAGGCCGCGTTCCTCTACCAGCTCTTCGCGCGCGAGCTGGGCACGAACAACCTGCCGGACTGCTCGAACATGTGCCACGAGTCCTCCGGCTCGGCGCTGTCGGAGACGATCGGCATCGGCAAGGGCAGCGTCCTGCTGGAGGACCTCTACAAGGCCGACCTGATCATCGTCGCGGGCCAGAACCCGGGCACGAACCATCCGCGGATGCTCTCGGCGCTGGAGAAGGCGAAGGCGAACGGCGCGAAGGTGATCAGCGTCAATCCGCTGCCCGAGGCCGGCCTGGAGCGCTTCAAGAACCCGCAGACGCCCAAGGGTCTCACCGCGGGCGCCGCGCTGACGGACCTGTTCCTGCAGATCCGCATCGGCGGCGACCAGGCCCTCTTCCGTCTCCTGAACAAGCTGGTCCTGGAGACGGACGGCGCGGTCGACGAGCGGTTCGTCAGCGAGCACACCCACGGCTTCGAGGAGTTCGCGGCCCAGGCGCGCGCCGCCGACTGGGACGAGACGCTCACCGCGACGGGCCTCACGCGCGCGGAGATCGAGGAGGCCCTGCGCATGGTGCTGGCCTCGGAGCGCACGATCGTCTGCTGGGCGATGGGCCTGACCCAGCACAAGCACTCCGTTCCGACGATCCGCGAGGTGGTCAACTTCCTGCTGCTGCGCGGCAACATAGGTCGTCCGGGCGCGGGCGTGTGCCCGGTGCGCGGCCATTCCAACGTGCAGGGCGACCGCACGATGGGCATCTTCGAGCGCCCGGCTCCCGCCTTCCTGGACGCCCTGGAGAAGGAGTTCGGCTTCGCGCCGCCGCGCGAGCACGGCTTCGACGTCGTCCGGGCCATCCGCGCGCTGCGCGACGGCGAGGCGAAGGTGTTCTTCGCGATGGGCGGGAACTTCGTCTCGGCCTCGCCGGACACGGAGGTGACGGAGGCGGCCATGCGGCGCGCCCGCCTCACCGTGCACGTGTCGACGAAGCTGAACCGCTCGCACGTCGTGACCGGTGCGCGGGCCCTCATCCTGCCCACCCTCGGCCGCACCGAGCGTGACGTCCAGGGCAGCGGCGAGCAGTTCGTGACCGTCGAGGACTCCATGGGCATGGTGCACGCCTCACGGGGTCGCCTGGAGCCGGCGAGCACGCACCTGCTGTCCGAGCCGGCGATCGTCTGCCGGCTGGCGCGCCGGGTGCTGGGCGAGGACAGCAAGGTGCCGTGGGAGGAGTTCGAGAAGGACTACGCGGCGATCCGGGACCGCATCGCACGCGTGATCCCCGGTTTCGAGGACTTCAACGCGCGCGTGGCCCGCCCCGGGGGCTTCGCCCTGCCGCACGCCCCGCGCGACGAGCGCCGTTTCCCGACGGCCACCGGGAAGGCCAACTTCACCGCGGCGCCGGTGGAGTACCCGAGGCTGCCCGAGGGCCGGCTCCTGCTGCAGACGCTGCGCTCGCACGACCAGTACAACACCACGATCTACGGCCTGGACGACCGCTACCGGGGGATCAGGAACGGCCGCCGGGTGGTGCTGGTCAACGCCGAGGACGCGCGGTCGCTGGGGCTCGCCGACGGCGCGTACGTCGATCTCGTCGGCGAGTGGACGGACGGCGTGGAGCGGCGGGCGCCCGGCTTCCGGGTGGTGCTGTACCCGACGGCGCGAGGCTGTGCGGCCGCGTACTACCCGGAGACGAACGTCCTGGTGCCGCTGGACGCCACCGCGGACACCAGCAACACCCCGGCCAGCAAGTCCGTCGTCGTGCGTCTGGAACAATCGGCGACCGACTGAGCGTTTGCTCAGCCAGTGCGGCATCCTTCCGCCGTACCGGTCACGACGAACGGAGCAGGGCCCATGGGCGAGCAGCAGCACGTGAAGTTCCCGCAGGAGGTCATCGACGAGTACGCGGCGCTCGGCGTCGATCTGCAGGCCCTCTTCTCCGCCGGCCACCTGGGCACGCGCATGGGCGTGCAGATCGTCGAGGCCTCCCCGGACCGGGTCGTGGGCACGATGCCGGTGGAGGGAAACACCCAGCCCTACGGGCTGCTGCACGGCGGCGCCTCCGCGGTGCTCGCCGAGACCCTCGGCTCGGTGGGGGCGATGCTGCACGGCGGCAGCTCCAAGATCGCCGTCGGCGTGGACCTCAACTGCACCCACCACCGCGGGGTCCGCTCCGGCCTGGTCACCGGCGTGGCCAGGCCCGTGCACCGCGGCCGCTCCACGGCGACGTACGACATCGTCATCAGCGACGAGGAGGGCCGCCGGGTGTGCAGCGCCCGCCTCACCTGCCTGCTGCGGGACGTGACCGCGGGCGACAAGGAGCGTGTGAACGGCGCGAGTTGAGCCGACGGGAGCCCGCAGGCACCGGACGGACTCCGCTTCGGGCCCCGACCCGCCACGTACCGCCCCCGGCCCGTTGAACCGGCCACCGCCGCGCCTTAGCGTCGACGCATGACAACAGGAGGAGACACCGGGCCTCGGGCGGCGCCAGGGGGCGTCGGCAACGTCTCGACTGGCCCTCCACGCCTGGGTCGGTGGCTGGGACGCGCCCTGCTGACCGGTGGACTGCTCACCGGGGCACTGCTGACCGGTGGGCTGCTCGCCGGGTGCGGGACACCGGGCGCGCAGGACGCGGCGACGGCCGGCGCGCCGGCCGCCCCGGGCTCCGCCTCCAACTCGCCGTCACCCGGGGCCACACCGCCCGAGGCCCTGTGCGCGCGCATCGTCGCCTACTGGTCCCGGGAGGTGCTGGACGGCACCACGTACGGCGACTACCAGTCGATGGGGCTGTCCAACGGCCAGTACGAGATCCTCAGGGACGTCGTGGACACGGCCCGCGCGCGGAAGGAGAAGGCCGGCCGGCGCGCGGCCGAGGAGCTGATCGACCGCGACACACGCACCGCCTGCGCGGAGCTGTACCGCGGCGGCGCCCCCACCAAGGGTCCCTGGCAGTGAGCGGCGTCGGCCCCGTCGAGCCGGGTGAGGGCACGCGCGCGTGGAAGCCGCCCGCGTCGGACGCCCCGTCACTTTCCCGACTTCTCCTGAAGCGGGCCGTGTCGTGGTCCGCCCGGCACCGCCGCGTGGCCCTGGTCACCGGCTCCGCCGCCGTCCTCCTCGCGGGCGCCGGCTACCTCCACGCCACGCGCACCCCACCGCCGCCGTCCGTTCCGCCCCCGTTCCCGTCGCAGGTCGTGGCGATCGCCTACCTGGGCGCACAGGCCCCGCCCGCGGGCGCCGCCGGCAGGAGCTTCCGCTTCGGCGTCGAGATCACCACGCGGGCCGGCCCCCCGGTCACCGTGGTACGGATTTCCCAGCCGTACGCCGGGCTTTCCGTCTCCGCCGCGCCGGCTCCGCCATTCCGCGGAAGCTCCGGTTCCGCCAAAACGGTTGTGATCACCATGCAAGTGGCCGATTGCGCGAACGCACCGAGGGGCGTCGGACTTCCTTTCCTGGATGTAACTCTGCGTAATACGCGCGCAATGGAAGACCACAGTTTCATTCTGGGCGATCGCTATGCGCACGACCTCTCACAGGCCCTGCAGGTCGCCTGCAGCAACGAGTTCGCGTCATCACCAAAGTCGAAGAACACTACTGAAATCACGGTCGCACTTCCTGCGAGTTCTCACTATGCGGACTGGGCGAATCGGCCTGAATTCAGCTCATCCACCCACTGAGCACCGCTCTGCATTACGTCGTGTCATAACAAGAGCGTCACAGCCTCGGTCAGACTCTCCTCCACGTTCCCTGCACACGCTTAGAGTCACGCCCAGTCACCGCGCCATCGGAATCGAAGTCATTTCGTCCCAGCGCTCGACTCGACCCCTCAACCAGGAGGGGCCGTGCCAGGGAAAGGACTGATCGTGCGTCAACGTTCGCTCATCGCCATCACCGCCGCGCTGGCGGCGGGAGCACTCACCCTCACCGCCTGCGGCTCGCGCGACGATAGCGGTGGCTCGGACTCCGAAGGCAGCGGAGGCACCACCGTCGTCATCGGCGTCGACGCGCCGCTCACCGGCGACCTGTCCGCGCTCGGTCTCGGCATCAAGAACTCCGTCGACCTCGCCGCCAAGACGGCCAACAAGGAGAAGACCGTCGACGGCGTGACCTTCAAGGTCGAAGCCCTCGACGACCAGGCGCAGCCCTCCTCCGGCCAGCAGAACGCCACCAAGTTCGTCGCCAACGACGACGTCCTCGGTGTCGTCGGCCCGCTGAACTCCTCCGTCGCCGAGTCGATGCAGAAGGTCTTCGACGACGCCAAGCTCGTCCAGGTCTCGCCCGCCAACACCAACCCGGCCCTGACCCAGGGCCCGAAGTGGCAGACCGAGAAGGCCCGCCCGTACAAGTCGTACTTCCGCACCGCGACCACGGACGCCATCCAGGGCCCGTTCGCCGCGCAGTACATCGTCAACGACGCCAAGAAGAAGAAGGTCTTCGTCATCGACGACAAGAAGACCTACGGCGCCGGCCTGGCCGCCACCTTCACCGAGGAGTTCAAGAAGCTCGGCGGCCAGGTCGTGGGCACCGAGCACATCGACCCCGACACCAAGGACTTCTCCGCGGTCGCCACCAAGGTGAAGTCGTCCGGCGCCGACGTCGTCTACTACGGCGGCGAGTACCCGCAGGCCGGCCCGCTCAGCAAGCAGATCAAGGCCGCAGGCGCCAAGATCCCGCTGGTCGGCGGCGACGGCATCTACAGCGCCGACTTCATCAAGCTGGCCGGCACCAGCGGCACCGGCGACCTCGCCACCTCCGTCGGCGCCCCGGTCGAGGAGCTCCCCTCCGCCAAGGAGTTCGTCGCCAACTACAAGACCGAGGGCTACAAGGAGGCCTACGAGGCCTACGGCGGCTACTCCTACGACTCCGCCTGGGCGATCATCGAGGCCGTGAAGAAGGTCGTCGAGGACAACGACGGCAAGCTTCCGGACGACGCCCGCGCCAAGGTCACCGAGGCCATGCAGAACGTCTCCTTCGACGGCGTGACCGGCAAGGTGTCCTTCGACGAGTTCGGTGACGCGACCAACAAGCAGCTCACCGTCTACGCCGTCGAGGGCGGCACGTGGAAGGCAGTGAAGTCCGGCACGTACTCCGGCTGACCCACACCCGCACCCATCCATGAGCCGCGCGGGGCGCTGCACCACAAGCGCCCCGCGCGGACTCACATCCGGTCACATCCCTCGACTATCCGAACGTCTCGGAGGACATGCGGTGAACGAACTGCCGCAGCAGCTGGTCAACGGCCTGCTACTGGGATCCATGTACGGGCTGGTCGCCATCGGCTACACGATGGTCTATGGCATCGTCCAGCTCATCAACTTCGCCCACGGCGAGATCTTCATGGTGGGCGGCTTCGGCGCCCTCACCATGTACCTCTACGTGCTGCCCGACGGCACGTCGATGTGGGTGGCACTCCCCCTCATGCTCGTCGGCGGCATCATCGTCGCCGTCCTCGTCGCCGTAGGAGCCGAACGCTTCGCCTACCGGCCCCTGCGCACGGCGCCACGCCTCGCCCCCCTCATCACCGCCATCGGCCTCTCGCTCGCCCTCCAGCAGGCGGTGTGGGCCTGGTACCCGGACGCCCGGTCCGCGATCACCTTCCCGCAGATCGAAGGCGGCCCCTTCGAGATCGGCAGCGTCACCATCCAGACCGGCGACGTCTTCCTGCTGGTCGCCGCCCCCATCAGCATGGCCATCCTCGCCTACTTCGTCATGAAGACCCGCACCGGCCGCGGCATGCAGGCCACCGCGCAGGACCCGGACACCGCCAAGCTCATGGGCATCAACACCGACCGCATCATCGTGGTCGCCTTCGCCCTCGGCGCCGCCTTCGCCGCCATCGGCTCCGTCGCCTACGGCCTCAAGTACGGCGAAGTCCAGTTCCGCATGGGCTTCATCCTCGGCCTCAAGGCCTTCACCGCAGCCGTCCTCGGCGGCATCGGCAACATCTACGGCGCCATGCTCGGCGGACTCGTCCTCGGCGTAGCCGAAGCACTGTCCACCGCCTACATCTCCGACATCCCCGGCATGGAGCAGTTCGGCAGCCAGTCCTGGGCCAACGTCTGGGCGTTCGTACTCCTCATCCTCGTGCTCCTGTTCCGGCCCCAGGGCCTGCTCGGCGAGCGCGTGGCGGACAGGGCGTGACACCGATGACCACACAGACCACCGCACCGCAGACGCCCGACAAGACCACGGGCGCCACCACCCACAGCCTCGTGGCCATCCCCCCGCACATCGGCCGCGCCCTCGCCACCGCGGGCGGCGCCCTCTCCATCGCCTCCACCTTCCTCGCCTGGACCTGGACCGCCGCCTTCCCCGGCGACCTCACCGTCTACGGCTACCCGGGCGGTCTCCAGGTCCTCGTCCTCATAGGCGGCGCACTCACCACGCTCTTCGGCCTCGCCTCCTACGGCGTCAAGGGCCTGCGCTGGCTCACCCCCGCCGGCGCCGACAGCGCACTCAAGCTGGCCGCACTCGGCACCTTCGCCACCGCCTGGTACACCATCCTCGCCATCAGCTCCAAGCTCGGCGGCCTCGTCAACCTCGAGCCCGGCGGCTGGGTCGCCGCCGCGGCCACCCTCGTCGCACTGCTCGGCGCACTCGCCCTGCCCTTCCAGCGCCCCGAGACCGAACCGGCCGACCCCGAGGACAGCGCCTGGGAGCAGTACCGCCACAACCAGCGCAACAACTGGACCGTCATCAAGGCCGCCTTCGCCACCGGCCCCGTCACCCCCGCGCGCAAGCTGCCCTCGTACGCCGAGATCCTGATCATCGTCGCCGCCCTCGCCCTCGGCCTGATCGTCTTCACCTACGGCATCGGCACCGAGTACGACGAACTCTTCATCGGCTTCCTCATCACCGCCGGCTTCGGCTTCGGCGCGGCCGCCAAGGCCGGGCTCGTCGCCCGAGTCTCCGCGGCCACCTCGAAGCACCGCAACGTGACGATGATCGGCGCGTTCGTCGCAGCCGCCGCCTTCCCGTTCACCCAGTCCGACGACCAGTACGCGACCATCGGCGTCTACATCCTCATCTTCGCCACCGTCGCCCTCGGCCTGAACATCGTCGTCGGCCTCGCCGGCCTCCTCGACCTCGGATACGTCGCCTTCCTCGGCGTCGGCGCCTACACCGCGGCCATGGTCTCCGGCTCCCCCTCCTCACCGTTCGACATCCACCTGCCGTTCTGGGCCTCCGCCCTCCTCGGCGCCGCCGTCGCCATGGTCTTCGGCGTCATCATCGGCGCCCCGACCCTGCGACTGCGCGGCGACTACCTCGCCATCGTGACGCTCGGATTCGGTGAGATCTTCCGCATCACCGTCCTCAACATGGACGGCACCTCCGGCCCCGACATCACCAACGGCTCCAACGGCATCTCCTCCGTCCCGAACCTCAACATCCTCGGGTTCGACTTCGGCCAGGAGCACACCTTCCTCGGCTTCACCATCGCCCGCTTCGCCAACTACTTCCTGCTGATGCTGCTCATCACGCTGGTCGTGGTCGTGGTCTTCCGGCGCAGCGGCGACTCCCGCATCGGCCGCGCCTGGGTCGCCATCCGCGAGGACGAGACGGCCGCCCTCGCCATGGGCATCAACGGCTTCCGGGTCAAGCTCATCGCCTTCGCCCTCGGAGCCGCCCTCGCCGGCCTCGCCGGCACCGTCCAGGCCCACGTCACCTACACCGTGACCCCCGAGCAGTACCAGTTCGCCCACGTGGTCCCGCCGAACTCGGCGTTCCTCCTCGCCGCGGTGGTCCTCGGCGGCATGGGTACGATCAGCGGACCGCTCGTGGGTGCCGCTCTGCTCTACCTGATCCCGGCCAAGCTCCAGTTCCTCGGCGACTACCAGCTTTTCGCCTTCGGACTCACCCTCGTGCTGCTCATGCGCTTCCGTCCGGAAGGCCTCATCCCGAACCGGCGCCGCCAGCTCGAATTCCACGAAGAGGCCGAAGCGCCCGCAGTCCTCAGCAAGGCAGGGGCCTGACACACCATGACTACCGACACCACCACCAAGGACGCCGCTCCGGGCGCCACCGCCCCCGGCCAGACCGTCCTCGACGCCCGCGGCGTCACCATGCGCTTCGGCGGCCTCACCGCCGTACGCAACGTCGACCTGACCGTCAACAGCGGCGAGATCGTCGGACTGATCGGCCCCAACGGCGCCGGCAAGACGACCTTCTTCAACTGCCTCACCGGCCTCTACGTCCCCACCGAGGGCGAAGTCCGGTACAAGGGCCAGGTCCTGCCGCCCAAGTCCTTCAAGGTGACCGCAGCCGGCATCGCCCGTACCTTCCAGAACATCCGTCTCTTCGCCAACATGACGGTCCTGGAAAACGTCCTCGTCGGCCGCCACACCCGCACCAAGGAAGGCCTGTGGTCCGCACTGCTGCGCGGCCCCGGCTTCCACAAGGCCGAAGCAGCCTCCCGCGAACGCGCCATGGAACTCCTGCAGTTCGTCGGCCTGGACGCCAAGGCCGAGCACCTGGCCCGCAACCTGCCCTACGGCGAGCAGCGCAAACTGGAGATCGCCCGCGCCCTCGCCAGCGAGCCGGGCCTGCTCCTCCTGGACGAGCCCACCGCCGGCATGAACCCGCAGGAGACGCGCGCCACCGAGGAACTCGTCTTCGCCATCCGCGACATGGGCATCGCCGTCCTCGTCATCGAGCACGACATGCGCTTCATCTTCAACCTCTGCGACCGCGTCGCCGTCCTCGTCCAGGGCGAAAAACTCGTCGAAGGCGACAGCGCCACCGTCCAGGGCGACGAACGCGTCGTCGCCGCCTACCTCGGCGAACCCTACGAAGACGCACCCGGCAAGGAGGAGGTCGCGGAAGTCGAGGCAGCCGAGGCACAAGCCGAGCCCACCACGGACGCCGCGCCCGGCAAGGAGAACGACCGATGACCGCACTGCTCGAAGTAGAGGACCTCCGGGTCGCCTACGGCAAGATCGAAGCCGTCAAGGGCATCTCCTTCAAAGTCGACGCCGGCGAAGTCGTCACCCTCATCGGCACCAACGGCGCCGGCAAGACGACCACCCTGCGCACCCTCTCAGGACTGCTCAAGCCCGCCGGCGGACAGATCAAGTTCGACGGCAAGTCCCTGAAGAAGGTCCCCGCCCACAACATCGTCTCCCTCGGCCTCGCCCACTCCCCCGAAGGCCGGCACATCTTCCCGCGCATGACCATCGAGGACAACCTGTACCTCGGCGCCTTCCTGCGCAGCGACAAGGCCGGCATCGAAAAGGACGTCCAGCGCGCCTACGACCTCTTCCCCATCCTGGGCGAACGTCGCAAGCAGGCGGCCGGCACCCTCTCCGGCGGCGAACAGCAGATGCTCGCCATGGGCCGCGCCCTCATGTCCCAGCCCAAACTGCTCATGCTCGACGAACCCTCCATGGGCCTCTCGCCGATCATGATGCAGAAGATCATGTCGACCATCGCCGAACTCAAGGCCCAGGGCACGACGATCCTCCTCGTCGAACAGAACGCCCAAGCCGCCCTCTCCCTGGCCGACCACGGCCACGTGATGGAAATCGGCAAGATCGTCCTCTCCGGCACCGGACAGGACCTCCTCCACGACGAGTCCGTCCGCAAGGCGTACCTCGGCGAGGACTGAACCGGAACTCCGGTCCGACCGACAGCGAGGCCCGCACCCCTCTTCTCCGGGGGTGCGGGCCTCGCCGTCGAATCAGCCGCGGGCCGCTCAGCCCTTGGACGCCTTCTTCTCCTCCGCGTCCTGAATGACCGCCTCCGCCACCTGCTGCATCGACATACGCCGGTCCATCGACGTCTTCTGGATCCACCGGAACGCCGCCGGCTCCGTCAGCCCGTACGCCGTCTGCAGGATCGACTTCGCCCGGTCCACCAGCTTCCGCGTCTCCAGCCGCTGGGTGAGGTCCGCGACCTCCTTCTCCAGCTCCTTCAACTCCGTGAACCGCGAGACGGCCATCTCGATCGCCGGAACGACATCACTCTTGCTGAACGGCTTCACGAGGTAAGCCATGGCACCGGCATCGCGCGCACGCTCGACCAGATCACGCTGCGAGAACGCCGTCAGCATCAGCACCGGCGCGATCCGCTCCTCCGCGATCTTCTCCGCGGCGGAGATACCGTCCAGCTTCGGCATCTTCACATCGAGGATGACCAGGTCCGGCTGGTGCTCACGGGCCAGCTCGATCGCCTGCTCGCCGTCACCGGCCTCACCGACGACGCTGTAGCCCTCCTCCTCGAGCATCTCTTTGAGGTCGAGCCGGATCAGGGCCTCGTCCTCGGCGATGACGACACGGGTCGTCAGCGGAGGCACGTGCGACTTGTCGTCGTCGGGCGCGTCTACGGGCTGGGGCGACTCGGGGGCGGTCACGAAGGCTCCTCGTTCAGGGCAGGGGTACTGCTGACAAGAGCCTACCCAGCTGCGCCTCAGTCCGGTCACCCGGTACACTCCTCTCGGATTGCCCAGCCGGGTTGGCGGAACAGGCAGACGCTGATGTCTCAAACACATCTGTCCGAAAGGACGTGCGGGTTCGAGTCCCGCACCCGGCACCGTTAAGCGGAGGACCACGTTCGCGTGGTCCTCCGCTTTTTCGTGCCCACAGTTTGCGACCAGTCACGCAAAGTGTCCGTATGAACTCCCATGGCACTGGAGTGCGAGAGATGGCGCTCACCCTCCTCCGGAACGGTGCGAGCAACGCCGAAGTGGCCCGGCACCTCAACGTTCCCTCGGGGACAGTGGGCTACTGGAAGCACGTCGACCGAGCGAAACGCGGCGAGTGTCCCGGCGCACACGATCCACAGTGCCCACGGTGTGACGGGCGAGAACTCGCGGAGTCGGCGTACGGCTATCTCCTCGGCCTCTATCTGGGCGACGGCCACATCAGTCACTACTCCGGACACCGAGTGCCCAGCCTCATGATCACCTGCACCGCATCCTGGCCCGGACTCATGGACGACTGCGAGCAGGCCATGCGCGCGGTTTTCCCCGACAACTCTGTCTGCCGCGTCCGCAGGACCGGTTGCAGCAACATCAAGGTGTACTCGAAGCACCTGCCCTGCCTCTTCCCCCAACACGGCCCCGGTAAGAAGCACGAGCGCCCCATCGTCCTCGAAGCCTGGCAGCGCGCCGTCGTCGACGCCCACCCCTGGGAATTCGTCCGCGGCCTCATCCATTCCGACGGATGCCGTCTCACCAATTGGACGACCCGCGTGGTCGCCGGCGAGCGCAAGCGCTACGAATACCCCCGGTACTTCTTCACCAACGTCTCGGAGGACATCCGGCGCCTCTACACGGACACCCTCGACAAGCTCGGCGTCGCATGGACGCACTGCACCCGCTACGGCAACCCGTACAACATCTCCGTCGCCAAGAAGGCCTCCGTCGCCCTCCTCGACGCCCACGTGGGCCCCAAGTACTGACCCCCTCCCCTGCCCCTACTTGTCGTCCTCGCCGATGTGGTGCACGCGCACCAGGTTCGTGGAGCCGGACACGCCGGGAGGGGAGCCGGCCGTGATCACGACCACGTCGCCCTTCTGGCAGCGTCCGTAGCGCAGCAGCAGCTCGTCCACCTGGTCGACCATGGCGTCCGTCGAACCGGCGTGGGGGCCCAGGAACGTCTCCACGCCCCAGGTCGCGCTGAGCTGGGAGCGGGTCGCCGGTTCCGGGGTGAAGGCCAGGAGGGGGATGGGTGAGCGGTAGCGGGAGAGGCGGCGGGCGGTGTCGCCCGACTGGGTGAAGGCGACGAGGTACTTGGCGCCGAGGAAGTCGCCGATCTCGGCTGCTGCGCGGGCCATCGCGCCGCCCTGGGTGCGGGGTTTGTTGTTCTCGGTGAGGGGTGGGAGGCCCTTGGCGAGGATGTCCTCCTCGGCCGCCGCCACGATTTTCGCCATCGTGCGGACGGTCTGGACCGCGTACTTGCCGACGCTGGTCTCGCCGGAGAGCATCACGGCGTCGGTGCCGTCGATGACGGCGTTGGCGACGTCCGAGGCTTCGGCGCGGGTCGGGCGGGAGTTCTCGATCATCGAGTCGAGCATCTGGGTGGCGACGATGACGGGTTTGGCGTTGCGTTTGGCCAGTTTGATGGCTCGCTTCTGGACGATGGGGACCTGTTCGAGGGGCATTTCGACGCCGAGGTCGCCGCGGGCGACCATGAGTCCGTCGAAGGCGGCCACGATGTCGTCGATGTTCTCGACCGCCTGGGGTTTTTCGACCTTGGCGATGACGGGCAGGCGGCGGCCCTCCTCGTCCATGATGCGGTGGACGTCGACGATGTCCCTGCCGGTGCGGACGAAGGAGAGGGCGATGATGTCGAAGCCGGTGCGCAGGGCCCAGCGGAGGTCGTCTTCGTCCTTTTTGGAGAGTGCGGGGACGGATACGGCCACTCCGGGGAGGTTGAGGCCTTTGTGGTCGGAGATGATGCCGCCTTCGACCACTCGGGTGTGGACGCGGGGGCCGTCGACCTGGGTGACTTCGAGGGTGACCTTGCCGTCGTCGACGAGGATGCGCTCGCCCTCGGTGACGTCGGCCGCGAGGCCGGAGTGGGTGGTTCCGCAGGTGTGGCGGTCGCCTTCGACGCCTTCTTCGACGGTGATGGTGAAGGTGTCTCCGCGTTCGAGGAGTACGGGTCCTTCGGTGAAGCGGCCGAGGCGGATCTTCGGGCCTTGGAGGTCGGCGAGGATGCCGACGCTGCGGCCGGTTTCGTCGGCGGCCTTGCGGACGTGCCGGTAGCGCTCCTCGTGTTCGGCGTGGGTGCCGTGGCTGAGGTTGAAGCGTGCGACGTCCATTCCGGCTTCGACCAGGGCTTTGATCTGGTCGTAGGTATGGGTGGCGGGGCCCAGGGTGCAGACGATTTTTGCTCGGCGCATGGTTCGAGCCTATGACTTACCGCCGGGTAGGGAATTGGTGAGGCGTGACTCCTCAACGGCCTTTGGGTGAACGCTTAGACAAGCGTTGAATTGTGCGGCCGACCGCTCTGATGAGCACGTTGGCGGCTGTGGGTATTCCCCGAAAAGGTGAATTCACGGTGCGGGGGGACCATCGTGCATTGCGCGCTCTTCGGGGGTGGCTTCGGGTGCGGTGGTGGCCGTGGACATGCGGGCGGCTCGGCGGTCGGGGGCGGCGGGGATACGTCGGGGGTGACGCTGGGCGTGGTCATACGCCCCACTCTGGCAGTTCTTCGCTGGTTATGGGCGGGGGGTGGCGCAGGTGAGGTCATCAGATCGAAACCTGCGGGGCCTGTTGTGGTTTGCCATGGCCGGGTCAGAATCTACGCGCGTTATCTACGCGCGTCGTCGACCCGTTCCTCCGAGGAGAGCTGGACATGCCGTTGAACCGCCGGAAGTTCCTGAAGAAGTCCGCCGTGACCGGGGCGGGGGTGGCGATCGCGGGCGCGGCTGCGGCCCCGGTGGCGCAGGCGGCGGAGG
This sequence comes from Streptomyces sp. NPDC052016, assembly GCF_044548445.1. Classification (NCBI taxonomy): domain Bacteria; kingdom Bacillati; phylum Actinomycetota; class Actinomycetes; order Kitasatosporales; family Streptomycetaceae; genus Streptomyces; species Streptomyces sp. NPDC052016. The sequence continues at coordinate 356,277 of NZ_JBIUBX010000003.1, read as the reverse complement.
CGGGGAAGCCCGCGAGGCCGGCGAAGCGGTACGCGTTCACGGTGATGGGGACGACGGATCTGCACGGCAACGTCTTCAACTGGGACTACTTCACGGACCAGGAGTTCGACGACAAGGCGCACAACGACGTCGGTCTGGCGAAGATCTCCACCCTGGTGAACCAGGTCCGCGAGGAGAAGGGTCGCCGGAACACGCTGTTGATCGACGCGGGTGACACGATCCAGGGCACCCAGTTGTCGTACTACTACGCCAAGGTGGATCCGATCACCGCGCAGGGCGGGCCGGTGCATCCGATGGCGCAGGCGATGAACGCGATCGGCTATGACGCGGCGGCGCTGGGCAACCACGAGTTCAACTACGGCATTCCGGTGCTGCGCAAGTTCGAGGAGCAGTGCCGTTTCCCGCTGCTGGGGGCCAACGCGCTGGACGCGAAGACGTTGCGTCCTGCGTTTCCGCCGTTCAGCATGCACTGTCTGCGTACTCCGCACGGCCGTGATGTGAAGGTGGCGGTTCTGGGTCTCACGAACCCGGGGATCGCGATCTGGGACAAGGCGAACGTGCAGGGGAAGATGACGTTCCCGGGTCTGGAGGAGCAGGCGGCGAAGTGGGTGCCGAAGCTGCGGTCGATGGGTGCGGACGTGGTGATCGTGTCGGCGCACAGTGGGTCGTCGGGTACGTCGTCGTACGGTGACCAGTTGCCGTACATCGAGAACGCGGCGGGTCTGGTGGCGGAGCAGGTGCCGGGTATCGACGCGATTCTGGTGGGTCACGCGCACACGGAGATCCCGGAGTACTTCGTGACGAACAAGGAGACCGGCAAGCAGGTCGTGCTGTCGGAGCCGCTCAAGTGGGGTCAGCGGTTGACGTTGTTCGACTTCGAGGTGGTGTGGGAGAAGGGCCGCTGGTCGGTCGAGAAGGTGGGTTCGCGGGTTCTGAACTCCAACACGGTGGAGGAGGATCCGCGGATCGTGAAGCTGCTCGGTGACGAGCACGAGAAGGTCGTGGCGTATGTGAACCAGGTGATCGGTACGAACGCGGCGGAGATGAGGTCGGTGGAGGCTCCGTACAAGGATGTTCCGATCATCGATCTGATCAACCACATTCAGGCGGACACGGTGAAGCAGGCGCTGGCGGGTTCGGAGTACGCCTCTTTGCCGGTGTTGTCGCAGGCGGCGGCGTTCTCGCGCAGTGCGGTGATTCCGGCGGGCGAGGTCACGATCCGGGATGTGGCGGGTCTGTACGTGTTCGAGAACACGCTGGAGGCCCGTTTGATGACGGGTGCGCAGATCAAGGCGTATCTGGAGTACTCGGCGAACTACTTCGTGCAGACGGCGGCGGACGCGGCGGTCGATCCGGCGAAGCTGACGAACGCGAACGGTACGCCGGACTACAACTATGACGTGGTGAGTGGTCTGACGTACGAGATCGACATCGCGAAGGCGGCCGGTTCGCGGGTGATGAATGTGCGGTTCGAGGGGGCGCCGCTCGCGGACGACCAGCAGTTCGTGTTCGCCGTGAACAACTATCGGGCCAATGGTGGCGGCAACTTCCCGTTCGTGGCGGCGGCGAGGTTGCTGTGGTCGAACTCGGACGAGATCCGTAACACGATGATCGCCTGGGTGAAGGCGAAGGGGTCGATCGATCCGGCGGAGTTCGCGTCGGTGGACTGGAAGCTGACGCGGAACGGTACGCCTGTTTTCTAGGTCGTGGTGCGGTAGGGGCGGTGGGAGTGTTCTCCTGCCGCCCCTCGGTGTTTCTACCGGGTGTCGGTGAGGGGGGTGAGGGTCTGTGGGTGGCGGGTCGGGGGGACGTGGGGTGGGGTGTCGAGTCCGAAGGTGGTGAAGGCGGTTCGGGTGGGCAGGGGGTAGGTCTCCTTGCCGGTGACGGTGTTGAGGATGGTGGCGCTGCGCCAGGCGGCGAGGCCGAGGTCGTGGGCGCCGACGCCGTGGGTGTGGCGTTCGGCGTTCTGGACGTAGATGTTGCTGCCGGTGGCGGTGATGGCGGGGTCGAGGACGAGGCGGAAGTGTTCGTCGATGCGGGGGCGTTCGTTGCTGTCGCGGCGGAGGTAGGGGTCGAGGCCGGCGAGGAGGCGGTCGAGGGGGCGTTCGCGGTGGCCGGTGGCGAGGACGACGGCGTTGGTGGTGAGGCGGCTGCGGGTGTTCTGCTGGAGGTGTTCGAGGTGGAGTTCGATCTGGGTGGTGGTCATGCGGCCGGCGGTGCGGACGCGGACGCCGGGGGTGAGGACGGCGTCGGGCCAGCCGCCGTGGAGGGTGCGGCGGTAGAGCTCGTCGTGGATGGCGGCGAGGGTGGTGGCGTCGATGCCCTTGTGGAGTTGCCATTGGGCGGTGACGAGGCGGTCGCGGACGGGTTCGGGGAGGGCGTGGAAGTAGCGGGTGTAGTCGGGGGTGAAGTGTTCGAGGCCGAGCTTGGAGTACTCCATGGGGGCGAAGGCCTGGGTGCGGCCGATCCAGTGGAGTCGTTCGCGGCCGGTGGGGCGGTGGCGGAGGAGGTCGAGGAAGACTTCGGCGCCGGACTGTCCTGAGCCGACGACGGTGACGTGGTCGGCGGCGAGGAGGGTGGTGCGGTGGTCGAGGTAGTCGGAGGCGTGGACGACGGGGACGCCGGGTGCGTCGGCGAGGGGGCGCAGGGGGTCGGGGATGTGGGGTCGGGTGCCGATGCCGAGGACGACGTTCTTGGTGTGGGTGCGGCCGAGGGCTTCGGCTTCTCCGTGGGCGTCGAGTCGGGTGTGGTCGACTTCGAAGACGTCGCGTTCGGGGTTCCAGCGGACGGCGTCGACCTGGTGGCGGAAGTGGAGGCCGGGCAGGGTGTGGGCGACCCAGCGGCAGTAGGCGTCGTATTCGGCGCGTCGGATGTGGAAGTGCTCGGCGAAGTAGAAGGGGTAGAGCCGGTCGTGGGTCTTGAGGTAGTTGAGGAAGGTCCAGGTGCTGGTGGGGTCGGCGAGGGTGACGAGGTCGGCGAGGAAGGGGACTTGGATGCGGGCGCCGTCGATGAGGAGGCCGGGGTGCCAGGTGAAGGTGGGCTGTTGTTCGTAGAAGACGGCGTCGAGTTCGGTGAGGGGGTGGGTGAGGGCGGCGAGGGAGAGGTTGCTGGGGCCGATGCCGATGCCGACGAGGTCGCGCGGGGTGTCGGTGTCCGGGGGTGGGGGCGTGTTCATGTGGGGGTGTTTCCTTCTGCCGCTTTCAGGAGGGCGGCCAGGTGGTCGGGGTGGGTGTGGGGGTTGAGGAGGGTGGTCTTGAGCCAGAGCCGGCCGTCGAGGTGGGCGCGGCCGAGGACGGCGTGGCCGTCGGTGAGGAGGTGGCGGCGTAGCGCGGCTACGGCGGCGTCGGGGGCGCCTGTGGGGCGGAAGAGGACGGTGCTGAGGGTGGGCCGGTCGTAGAGGTCGAGGGTGGGGTGCTGTCGGATGAGGTCGGCGAGGGTTTGTGCGTGGGCGCAGACCTGGTCGACGAGGGTGGCGAGGCCGGTGCGGCCGAGGGTTTTGAGGGTGACGGCGATCTTGAGGATGTCGGGGCGGCGGGTGGTGCGCAGGGAGCGGCCGAGGAGATCGGGGAGGCCCGCGTCGGTGTCGTCGTCGGCGTTGAGGTAGTCGGCGTGGTGGTGGAGGGCGGTGAGTTCGCTGGGGTCGTGGACCGCGAGGAGGCCGGCGGCGGCGGGTTGCCAGCCGAGTTTGTGCAGGTCGAGGGTGACGGTGTGGGCGGCGTCGAGGCCGGTGAGTCGGGGGCGGTGACGGTCGCTGAAGAGGAGGCCGCCTCCGTAGGCGGCGTCGATGTGGAGGCGGGCGCCGTGGGTGGCGCAGAGGTCGGCGATGTCGGGGAGGGGGTCGATGAGGCCGGCGTCGGTGGTGCCGGCGGTGGCGGCGACGAGGACGGGGCCGGGGAGCCGGGTGAGGGTGTCGTCGAGCGTGGCGGGGTCGAGGGTGCCGGTGGGGGTGGGGACGGCGACGGGGGTGGGCAGGCCGAGGAGCCAGGCGGCGCGCGGCAGGGAGTGGTGGGCGTTGGCGCCGTGGACGAGGCGGAGGCCGGGGGCGTGTTGTTCACGGGCCAGGAGGAGGGCGAGTTGGTTGGACTCGGTGCCGCCGGTGGTGACGAGGGCGTCCGCCATTCCGGCTTCTCGTGCCAGGGCGCGGGTGACCAGGGTCTCCAGTTCCGAGGCGGCGGGGGCCTGGTCCCAGGAGTCGAGGGAGGGGTTCAGGGCGGAGGCGGCGAGGTCGGCGGCGACGGCGACGGCGAGGGGTGGGCAGTGCAGGTGGGCTGCGCACAGGGGGTGGGCGGGGTCGGCGGCGCCTTCGGCGAGAGCCTGGACAAGGGTGTGGAGGGCTTGGGGGTCGCCCTCGTCGGGGAGGACGTCGCCGACGGCGTCGCGGACGCGTGCGGCCACGGCGGCCGGGCCGCCTGCGGGGAGGGGGCCGCGGCGGGCCTGTGTGCCGGTGTGCAGGGCGTCCAGGACCGTTGCGAGCAACGGGCGCAGGGCGTCGGGTCCTTCGGGGCCTGAGGCGAGGGGCGGAAGGCTCATGGGGCTCCTCCGGAGGCGGGGAGTCCCAGTTTGTCGGTGAGTGCGCGGAGATGGCCTGCGAGCTGGGGGAATTGGACCCGAAAGTGGGAGCGGCGGGGGGCGTTCGGGGGTGCTGGGGGGGCGGGGCCGGGGGCGCGTCCGGGGTGGGTGGCGCTGGGAGGCGCTGGGCGCACGTGCGGCAGGTGGTGCTGGAGGCGCTGGGCGCGCGTACGGGTGGTGGTGCTGGGAAGGGTTGGGGGTGCGTACGGGCGGTGCCGGGGGCTTCGGCCCGGACGCCGGACGGTGCCCCGGCACCGTCCGGCGTCGGAGTCTTACGCTTCCTGGACGCGCAACGCGCGCCTCAGGTCGTCCAGTTGGTCCACCAGCTTGCGGCGCAGCGCCGGGATCGGATCGGCCTCCTTCAGGCAGGTCTCGCCCAGGGTCAGGTTCTCGGTGTCGACGGCGTACGCGGGGAAGGCCCAGCGGCCGGCGGCCTCGGCGATGGCGGGGCCCCGGCGGGCGGCGAGGGCGACGGCGTCCTCGTAGAAGCGTGGCACGTAGTCCCGTACGAGGTCGGCCTGTTCGGGTTGCCAGAAGCCCTGGGCGGTGGCGGTGAAGAGGTAGTTGGAGAGGTCGTCGCTCTCGAACATGGCCGCCCACGCGGTGCGCTTGGCCTCCGGGTCGGGGAGGGCGGCACGGCAGCGTGCCGCGCCCTCCTGACCGGTGGCGGAGGGGTCGCGGTCGAGTTCCGCGGCGATCGTGGTCTCGTCGGTGGCGCCGAGGACGGCGAGCCGGGCGAGGACGCGCCAGCGCAGGTCGGGGTCGAGTTCGGGGCCGCCGGGCACGGTGCCCTCGGCGAGCCAGGCGGCGATGGTTTCGGGGTGCGCGGCGACGTCGATGAAGTGGCGTACGGCGATGAGGCGCAGGCCGGGGTGGTCGCCGTCCTCGGTGCGGCGGATGAGGTCGCGGCACAGGGAGGAGAGGGTGGCGAGGGCCGCGGGGCGTTCGGCGGCGGTGACGTAGCGGTCGGCGACCTGGGTGGAGGCGAACGCGAGGACGCCCTGGACGAGCGCGAGGTCGGTCTCGTGCGGGAGGTGGGTGCGGGCGATCTCCAGGAAGGCGGCGGGGGGCATCGGGGGTTCGGTGGTCGCTCCCCGATGAGTACTGCCGCCGTCGCGGACGGCGTCGCGCAGGGCGTTCCAGACGACGGCCCGGGTCAGCGGGTCGGGCACGTGGCACAGGCCGGTTCGGAGGGTTTCGAAGGACGCGGGGTCGAAGCGGACCTTGGCGTAGGTGAGGTCGCCGTCGTTGAGGAGGAGCAGGGCGGGGCGCTTGCCGATGGGCTGCGGTTCGCTCTGCGGGAGGTCGAGCTCGCGGCGTTCGCGCAGGGTGAGGCTGCCCTCGTCGGCGAGGTCGCGGTCGTAGAGGCCGACGGCGATGCGGTGCGGGCGGCTGCCGGCGCGGTCCACGGTGAGGGTGCAGGTGCCGGCGTCGGTCGTGACGGTGGGGGTGAGGGTGTCGACGCCGGTGGTGCGCAGCCATGCGTCGGCCCAGGCGTGGACGTCGCGTTCGGTGGCGCCGGCGAGGGAGTCGATGAAGTCGGCGAGGGTGGCGTTGGCGAACTTGTGGCGGGCGAAGTGGGCGTTGATGCCGGCCAGGAAGTCCTTCTCGCCGAGCCAGGTGACGAGCTGGCGCAGCGCGGAGGCGCCCTTGGCGTAGGAGATGCCGTCGAAGTTGAGGAGGGCGGAGGCGGTGTCCTCGACCTTCTCGGGGGCGACGGGGTGGGTGGAGGGGCGCTGGTCGGCGTCGTAGCCCCAGGCCTTGCGGACGACGCCGAAGTCGACCCAGGTGTCGGTGAAGCGGGTGGCCTCGGTGAGGGTCTGGTAGCCCATGTACTCGGCGAAGGACTCGTTCAGCCAGATGTCGTCCCACCAGCGCAGGGTGACGAGGTCGCCGAACCACATGTGGGCCATCTCGTGGGCGATGACCATGGCGCGGGTCTGGCGTTCGGTGTCGGTGACGGCGGAGCGGTAGACGAACTCGTCGCGGAAGGTGACGAGGCCCGGGTTCTCCATGGCGCCGGCGTTGAACTCGGGGACGAACGCCTGGTCGTAGGAGTCGAAGGGGTAGGGCTCCTCGAACTTCTCGTGGTAGCGGTCGTAGCACTGGCGGGTGATCTCGAGGATCTCGTCGGCGTCCGCGTCCAGGTAGGGGGCGAGGGAGCGGCGGCAGTGGATGCCGAAGGGCAGGCCGCGGTGCTCGGTGCGGACGGAGTGCCAGGGGCCTGCGGCGACGGCGACGAGGTAGGTGGAGATCAGGGGGGTGGGCGCGGCCTGCCAGCGGCCGTCGCCGAGGTGTTCGGTGATGCTGTTGGCCATGACGGTCCAGCCCTCGGGGGCGGTCACCCTGAGCTCGAAGACGGCCTTGAGGTCGGGCTGGTCGAAGGCGGCGAAGACGCGCTGGACGTCGTCCATGAACAGCTGGGTGTAGACGTACGTCTCGCCGTCGGTGGGGTCGGTGAAGCGGTGCATGCCCTCGCCGGTGCGGGAGTAGCGCATGCTCGCCTCGATGCGCAGTTCGTGTTCGCCGGCGGGGAGGTTCTTCAACGGCAGCCGGTTGCCGTCGAGGGTGTCCGGGTCGAGGGGCTCGCCGTCGAGGGTGACGGAGCGCAGGTCGGCCGGCTTGAGCTCGACGAAGGTGTCCGCGTCCGTGCGGGCGGTGAACCTGATCGTGGTGTCGGAGTCGAAGGTCTCGTCCCCGGTCGTCAGATCGAGGTTGATCGTGTAGCGGTGGACGTCGATGAGCTTGGCACGGGTCTGCGCTTCGTCGCGCGTCAGTACGGACATGCAGGCCATGCTGCCTGATGGCGTCGGCGGGGCACAGGGGCGGATCGGTACGTGCTGTTTGTCCTTGCGGGGTGGAGGGTTCGGGGGGCGGGGCCCGGTGTCGGGTGGGGGGCGGGGCCCTGGGGACGGGTGCGGGTCCGGGGCTCGGGGTGCGGGGGCCGTTGTCGTCAGGGGCGGGTGTGGACGGCGTCCTCGGCGATGCGCTCGTGGTGGCGGATCACCTCGGCGATGATGAAATTGAGGAACTTCTCGGCGAAGGCCGGGTCCAGCTTGGCGTTCTCGGCGAGGGTGCGCAGGCGGGCGATCTGGCGGGCCTCCCTGGCCGGGTCGGCCGGGGGGAGCTGGTGGCGGGCCTTGAGGTGGCCGACCTGCTGCGTGGCCTTGAAGCGCTCGGCGAGCATGTGGACTACGGCCGCGTCGATGTTGTCGATGCTGTCGCGGAGGCGGGCGAGTTCCTCGAGGACGGCGGGGTCGACGGTGTCGGGTCCGGTGTTGCTGGTGGTCATGGGGGTTCACCCTAGTGGCTTGCCGTGTGGGAGCGGTTGCCTGCGGCGGCGGGCGGGGGGCCTGCGGGGTGGTGGGTGGGTCGGGGTCGTGGGGGGGGGGGGGGGGCGGCCCCGGGGGGGGGGGGGGGGGGGGGGGGGGGGGGGGGGGGGGGGGGGGGGGGGGGGGGGGGGGGGGGGGGGGGCCCCCGGGGTCGTGGCGGTGCGGCGAGCCCGTCGCCGGTTGGGCGTACGGCCGCTTGCCGGAATTGGCTGCCCTTGGCCGTGCAACGCTACGCGACGGACTGCGCCGCACCGCCACGCCCCACTCCCCGCCACTGGCGGCTGCGGGAGCGTGCCGCGTGCGCTGCGGTCCCGTGGTTCGGTCCGATGCGAGGGCGGCTGCGGGAGCGTTTCGGCTGCGCGCCGGCGCCACGACCCGCTCCAGCCGGAGGGCGAGTGCGGGAGCGTCCGGGCTGCGCGCCGGCGCCATGAGCCGTCCCGCCTCCGGGCGGCTGCGGGAGCGTTTCGGCTGCGCGCCGGCGCCACGACCAGCTCCAGCCGGAGGGCGAGTGCGGGAGCGTCCGGGCTGCGCGCCGGCGCCATGAGCCGCGGGCCGGTGCGAGGCGTTCGGCGCCGCGCGCCGGTGCCATGACCGGTCCGGCTGCCGGTGGTCCGGCGTGTGGGTGGGGAGGCTCGTAGAGTGGAGGCGGGTTCGCGGCGTCTTGGGGGTGCGGGCGTGGGCAGCGGTGGAGCGGTCGAGCACGGGTTTCCGCATCTGGAGACGGTGCGGGGCGCCATCACGGCGCTCTACAGGCGGTTGTCCTACGACACCGTCCATCTGTTCGACACGAGTGTGGCGCCGGTCGACGTGGCGTTCTGCGACACCGATGATCTGCATCTGGGGGCGCAGCGGGTGGCGCGGGAGCTGGTGCGGCACTTTCGGCTGCCGGACGCGCGGATGGTCGTGGGGTTCCGGAAGATGACGTACGCGGCGAACGTGGAACTGGCGGCGGGGCCCGAGTACTTCGTGGAGCTGAACGACCGGTTCCGTACGCATCGGCGGGACATCGGGGCGGCGCTGGCGCACGAGATCACGCATGTCTTTCTGCATCGGCTGGATCTCTCGTTCCCGGGCACGCGGGACAACGAGATCCTGACGGACACGGCCACGACGTATCTGGGGGCCGGGTGGCTGTTGCTCGACGCCTTCCGGGAGGACGCGGACTCGTCGCAGAAGCTGGGGTACCTGACTCCGGAGGAGTTCGGGTACGTGCTGGCCAAGCGGGCGGGGGTGTTCGGGGAGGATCCGTCGGTGTGGTTCACCAGTCCGCAGGCGTACACGGCGTATGTGAAGGGGCGGGAGCGGGCTCGGCTGGATGAGCAGCAGCCGCCGTTGACGGGGGCGGGGTGGGCCGGTCGGCGGCGTTACGCGCGGGATCGGCGCCATGCGCAGGATCGGCGGCCCGTGGCTGCCGGGGACGTTCCGTACGCGTTCGACGCGCGCGAGCCGCTGCGGGTGTCGTTTCCGTGCCCGACCTGTCATCAGCGGATCAGGGTGCCGGTGCGGGGGCGGGTGCGGGCGCGGTGTGCGCTGTGCAGGACGGTGCTGGAGTGTGACACGTAGGACGGTTATGCGCTGATGCCGTCCAGCACCATCGTCAGGTACTGGCGGGCGATCTCCTCGGGGCTGTGGTGTCCGCCGGGGCGGTACCAGGAGGCGGCGACCCAGACGGTGTCGCGCACGAAGCGGTAGGTGAGCCGGACGTCGAGGTCGGAGCGGAAGACCCGGTCGGTGATCCCGCGCTCCAGTGTGGACAGCCACGCCTTCTCGAACCTGCGCTGCGACTCGGCGAGGAACGCGAACCGGTCCTGCGCCACGAGCTGCTTGCTCTCCTTCTGGTAGATCGCGACGGCGGCGCGGTGCCGGTCGATCTCCCGGAACGACTCGGTGACCAGCGCTTCGAGGGTCTCGCGGGGTCCGAGCCCGGCGTCCAGGACGGTGTCGTAGCCGTCCCAGAGCTCGTCGAGGAAGGTGCGCAGGATCTCTTCCAGCATCGATTCCTTGGAGTCGAAGTGGTAGTAGAGGCTGCCCGCGAGCATGCCCGCGTGGTCCGCGATCTTGCGCACGGTGGTGGCGTTGTAGCCCTGCTCGGCGAAGACCTCGGCGGCGGTGTCGAGGATTTCGCGGCGGCGGGCGGGCGCGGCGGTCACCTGGGGCTTCTTCTTGGTAGGCACGCGCACATTCTCGCCTTCCGCCTCGGGCTGCCGGCGGACACCGCCTCACCGGTCATGACGGACGATGCCCTGCGCGCGGGCGGCCACCAGCCATTTCGGGAACTCCCCGACGAGCCGGTCGTAGAGCTCGGTGTCGGAGACCTTCCGGGGATCCGCACCGGCGTGGAAGAAGCCGGCGTTGTCGACGATCCGTTTGTCCGGGACGGACAGGTCGTCGAGTTTGCGCAGGTATTCGAACTGCCGGCTGCCCGGGTCGCCGAAGCCGATGAACTGCCAGAACAGCGGCAGTTTGGCGGCCTTGCACAGGTACCGCTCGGCGGCGAGTTTGTTGATCGGGCCGCCGTCGGTCTGGAAGACGACCAGTGCGGGAGCGGTGGAGCCGCTGTCGAGGTAGTGGTCGATGACGGCGTCCATCGCCAGGTGGTAGCTGGTCTTGCCCATGTGGCCGAGGCCCGCCACGATCCGCTCGATGCGTCCCCGGTGGTCGGCGAGCGCGATGTCGGTGACGGCGTCGACGTCCGTGGAGAAGAAGACGACCGGGACCCTGCCGTCGTCGTCGAGGTGCGCGGACAGCCCGAGCACCCGGTCGGCGAGCGCCTGCACACTGCCGTCCTTGTAGTACGGCTTCATGGACCCCGAGTAGTCGACGACGAGGTAGACGGCGGCGCGCAGGCCGTCCAGGCCGTGTTTCGTGAGGGAGACCCCGGCGGTCTTGTAGAGGCTGACCAGCGTGGGTGCCGTCTCCTCCATCTTTGTGAGACTGATCGCCGCCATGCCGTGCCCCCCTCGTGACCGTCCTGGAGGCGAAGATTACCGCTCGTGGACATGCGACGGCGCCTGCCCGGTCGTCCGGTCGGGGACAGTGGGGCAGGCGCCGTCTGTGTTCCGTACGCCGTTGTACGGGACGTTCTGGGGGGCCGTCAGACCATCAGTGCGCGGTCCGTCGGGCGGATCGGCGCCGGCAGGTCGCTGGCGCCGGTGAGGAAGCGGTCGACGCCGCGGGCGGCCGAGCGGCCCTCCGCGATGGCCCAGACGATGAGCGACTGGCCGCGGCCGGCGTCGCCGGCGACGAAGACGCCCGGCACGTTGGTCTGGAAGTCGGCGTCGCGGGCGATGTTGCCGCGCTCGTCGAGGTCCAGGCCGAACTGGTCGACCAGGCCGTTCTCACGGTCGGTGCCGGTGAAGCCCATGGCGAGGGTGACCAGCTGGGCGGGGATCTTGCGTTCCGTGCCCGGCTTCGGGGTCAGCTTGCCGTCGACGAACTCGACCTCGGTGAGGTGCAGCCACTGGACGTTGCCGTCCTCGTCGCCTTCGAAGTGGGTCGTGGAGACGGAGTAGACCCGCTCGCCGCCCTCCTCGTGCGCGGAGGTGACCTTGTACAGCATGGGGAAGGTCGGCCAGGGCTGGGCGACCGGGTGCCGCTCGTCGTTCGGGCGGGGCATGATCTCCAGCTGGGTGACGGAGGCCGCTCCCTGGCGGTGGGCGGTGCCCACGCAGTCGGCGCCGGTGTCGCCACCGCCGATGACGACGACGTGCTTGCCCTCGGCCGAGATGGGCGGGGAGACGTAGTCGCCCTCCTGGACCTTGTTGGCCAGGGGGAGGTACTCCATCGCCTGGTAGACGCCCTTGAGTTCGCGGCCGGGGACCGGCAGGTCGCGGGCGGTCGTCGCGCCGGCGGCGATGACGATCGCGTCGTACCGCTTCTTCAGGTCGGTCGCCTTGAGGTCGCGGCCGATCTCGACGCCGGTGCGGAAGCGGGTGCCCTCCGCGCGCATCTGCTCGATACGGCGGTTGATGTGCCGCTTCTCCATCTTGAACTCGGGGATGCCGTAGCGGAGGAGGCCTCCGATGCGGTCCGCGCGCTCGTAGACGGCGACCGTGTGGCCGGCGCGGGTGAGCTGCTGGGCGGCGGCGAGGCCCGCCGGGCCCGAGCCGATGACGGCGACGGTCTTGCCGGACAGGCGCTCGGGGATCTGCGGGGCGACGTCCCCGGTCTCCCACGCCTTGTCGATGATCGAGACCTCGACGTTCTTGATGGTGACCGGCGGCTGGTTGATGCCGAGCACGCACGCCGATTCGCACGGTGCGGGGCACAGGCGGCCGGTGAACTCCGGGAAGTTGTTCGTCGCGTGGAGCCGCTCGGAGGCGGCGCCCCAGTCCTCGCGGTAGGCGTAGTCGTTCCACTCGGGGATCAGGTTCCCCAGCGGACAGCCGTTGTGGCAGAACGGGATGCCGCAGTCCATGCACCGGCTGGCCTGCTTGCTGATGATCGGCAGCAGCGAGCCCGCGACGTAGACCTCGTTCCAGTCCCTGACGCGCTCCTGCACGGGGCGGGTCTTGGCGACCTCGCGGCCGTGGTTGAGAAAGCCCTTGGGATCAGCCATTGGTCGCCGCCTCCATCATCTTCTCGGTGATCTCGGTCTCGGAGAGACCGGCTCGCTCGGCGGCGTCCTTGGCGGCGAGCACTGCCTTGTACGTGCTGGGGATGATCTTGCTGAAGCGCTGCACGGACGCGTCCCAGTCGGCGAGCAGCTTCTCGGCGACGGTGGAGCCGGTCTCCTCGGCGTGGCGGCGCACCACGTCGTGCAGCCACTGCTTGTCCGTGTCGTCCAGGGCCTCGATGGCGCCGAGGTTGCCGACGTTGACGTTGTCGCGGTCGAGGTCGATCACGTAGGCGACACCGCCGGACATGCCGGCCGCGAAGTTGCGGCCCGTCTCGCCGAGGACCACCGCGTGACCGCCGGTCATGTACTCGCAGCCGTGGTCGCCCACGCCCTCGGAGACGACCGTCGCGCCGGAGTTGCGGACGCAGAAGCGCTCACCGGTGCGGCCGCGCAGGAACAGCTCGCCGCCGGTCGCGCCGTAGGCGATGGTGTTGCCCGCGATGGTGGAGTACTCGGCGAGGTGGTCGGCGCCCCGGTCGGGACGGACGATCACCCGGCCGCCGGAGAGGCCCTTGCCGACGTAGTCGTTGGCGTCGCCCTCCAGGCGCAGCGTGACGCCGCGCGGGAGGAAGGCGCCGAAGGACTGGCCCGCGCTGCCGGTGAAGGTGATGTCGATGGTGTCGTCGGGCAGACCGGCCCCGCCGAACTTCTTGGTCACCTCGTGGCCGAGCATGGTGCCGACCGTGCGGTTGATGTTGCGGATGGCGACCTGGGCGCGCACCGGCTGGGCGTCGGTCGCCGAGTCGGCGGCCAGGGCGTCGGCGGCGAGCTTGATCAGCTCGTTGTCGAGGGCCTTCTCCAGGCCGTGGTCCTGGGCGACGAGCTGGTGGCGCACCGCGCCCTCGGGCAGCTCGGGCACGTGGAACAGCGGCTCCAGGTTCAGGCCCTGCGCCTTCCAGTGGTCGACCGCGCGGGTGACGTCGAGGGCCTCGGCGTGGCCGACGGCCTCCTCGATGGAGCGGAAGCCCAGCTCGGCGAGGAGTTCGCGGACCTCCTGGGCGATGAACTGGAAGAAGTTCACCACGTACTCGGCCTTGCCGGTGAACCGGTCCCGCAGCGTCGGGTTCTGGGTGGCGATGCCGACCGGGCAGGTGTCCAGGTGGCAGACGCGCATCATGACGCAGCCGGAGACGACGAGCGGCGCGGTGGCGAAGCCGAACTCCTCGGCGCCGAGCAGCGCGGCGATGACCACGTCACGGCCGGTCTTCAGCTGGCCGTCGGTCTGCACGACGATGCGGTCGCGCAGTCCGTTGAGCAGCAGCGTCTGCTGGGTTTCGGCGAGGCCGAGCTCCCAGGGGCCGCCCGCGTGCTTCAGCGAGGTCAGCGGGGAGGCGCCGGTGCCGCCGTCGTGGCCGGAGATGAGCACGACGTCCGCGTGGGCCTTCGACACACCCGCGGCGACCGTGCCGACGCCGACCTCGGAGACCAGCTTGACGTGAATCCGCGCCTGCGGGTTCGCGTTCTTCAGGTCGTGGATCAGCTGGGCCAGGTCCTCGATGGAGTAGATGTCGTGGTGCGGCGGCGGGGAGATCAGACCGACGCCCGGGGTCGAGTGACGGGTCTTGGCGACCCACGGGTAGACCTTGTGGCCGGGGAGCTGGCCGCCCTCGCCGGGCTTGGCGCCCTGGGCCATCTTGATCTGGATGTCGTCCGCGTTGACCAGGTACTCGGACGTCACGCCGAAGCGGCCGGAGGCCACCTGCTTGATCGCCGAGCGGCGCACCGGGTCGTACAGGCGCTCCGGGTCCTCGCCGCCCTCACCGGTGTTGGACTTGCCGCCCAGCTGGTTCATGGCGATGGCGAGGGTCTCGTGCGCCTCCTTGGAGATGGAGCCGTACGACATGGCGCCGGTGGAGAAGCGCTTGACGATCTCGGAGACCGGCTCGACCTCGTCGATGGAGATCGAGGGACGGTCGGACTTGAAGCCGAACAGTCCGCGGAGCGTCATCAGGCGCTCGGACTGCTCGTTCACACGGTCCGTGTACTTCTTGAAGATGTCGTAGCGGCCGGTGCGCGTGGAGTGCTGGAGGCGGAAGACCGTCTCCGGGTCGAACAGGTGCGGCTCGCCCTCGCGGCGCCACTGGTACTCGCCGCCGATCTCCAGGGCGCGGTGGGCCGGCGCGATGCCGGACGCCGGGTACGCCTTGGCGTGGCGGGCGGCGACCTCCTGGGCGATGACGTCGATGCCGACGCCGCCGATCTTGGTGGCGGTGCCGTCGAAGTACTTCTCGACGAAGGTCTCGTCGAGGCCGACGGCCTCGAAGACCTGGGCGCCGCGGTAGGAGGCGACGGTCGAGATGCCCATCTTGGACATGACCTTCAGGACGCCCTTGCCGAGGGCGTAGATCAGGTTGCGGATGGCCTTCTCGGGCTCGAGGCCGTTGAGGAAGGTGCCCGCGCGCAGCAGGTCCTCGACGGACTCCATCGCCAGGTACGGGTTGACGGCGGCGGCGCCGTAGCCGATCAGCAGGGCGACGTGGTGGACCTCGCGGACGTCGCCGGCCTCGACGAGCAGGCCCACCTGGGTGCGCTGCTTGGTGCGGATGAGGTGGTGGTGGACGGCCGCGGTGAGCAGCAGCGAAGGGATCGGCGCGTGCTCGGCGTCGGAGTGGCGGTCCGACAGGACGATCAGGCGGGCGCCGTTCTCGATGGCGGCGTCGGCCTCGGCGCAGATCTCGTCGATGCGCGCGGCGAGGGCGTCACCGCCGCCGTGCACCCGGTACAGGCCGGACAGGGTCGCGGCCTTGAAGCCGGGCATGTCGCCGTCGGCGTTGATGTGGATGAGCTTGGCCAGCTCGTCGTTGTCGATGACCGGGAAGGGCAGCACGACGGAGCGGCAGGAGGCCGCGTTCGGCTCGAGCAGGTTGCCCTGGGGGCCGAGGGAGGAGCGCAGCGAGGTGACGAGCTCCTCGCGGATCGCGTCCAGCGGCGGGTTGGTGACCTGCGCGAACAGCTGGGTGAAGTAGTCGAAGAGCAGCCGGGGGCGCGAGGAGAGCGCGGCGATCGGCGAGTCGGTGCCCATCGAGCCGATCGGCTCGGCGGCCGACTTGGCCATCGGCGCGAGGATGACGCGCAGCTCTTCCTCGGTGTAGCCGAAGGTCTGCTGGCGGCGGGTGACCGAGGCGTGGGTGTGCACGATGTGCTCACGCTCGGGCAGGTCGCTCAGTTCGATCTCGCCGGCCTCGAGCCACTCGGCGTAGGGCGCCTCGGCGGCGAGCTGGGCCTTGATCTCGTCGTCTTCGATGATGCGGTGCTCGGCGGTGTCGACGAGGAACATCCTGCCGGGCTGCAGGCGGCCCTTGCGGACGACCTTGGCGGGGTCGATGTCGAGGACGCCGACCTCGGAGCCGAGGACGACGAGGCCGTCGTCGGTGACCCAGTAGCGGCCGGGACGCAGACCGTTGCGGTCGAGGACGGCGCCGACCTGGGTGCCGTCGGTGAAGGTGACGCAGGCGGGGCCGTCCCAGGGCTCCATCATCGTGGAGTGGAACTGGTAGAAGGCGCGGCGGGCCGGGTCCATGGAGTCGTGGTTCTCCCACGCCTCCGGGATCATCATCAGCACGGAGTGCGGCAGCGAACGGCCGCCGAGGTGCAGCAGCTCCAGGACCTCGTCGAAGGAGGCGGAGTCGGAGGCGTCCGGCGTGCAGACCGGAAAGATGCGCTCGATGGCCTTGTCGTCGGAGCCGAAGAGGTCGGAGACGAGCTGCGACTCGCGGGCGCGCATCCAGTTGCGGTTGCCTTTGACGGTGTTGATCTCACCGTTGTGCGCGACGAAGCGGTAGGGGTGGGCGAGCGGCCAGCTCGGGAAGGTGTTGGTGGAGAAGCGCGAGTGGACCAGGGCGACGGCCGAGGCGAAGCGGCGGTCGGACAGGTCGGGGAAGAACGGCTCGAGCTGGCCGGTGGTCAGCATGCCCTTGTAGACGATGGTCCGCGCGGACAGCGACGGGAAGTAGACGCCGGCCTCGCGCTCGGCGCGCTTGCGCAGCACGAACGCCTTGCGGTCGAGGGCGATGTCCTTGCTCGAGCCGTCGGCGACGAAGATCTCCCGGAAGGCGGGCATCGTCGAGCGCGCGGTGGCGCCGAGGAGTTCGGGGGCGACGGGGACCTCGCGCCAGCCGAGGACGGTGAGGCCCTCCTCGCCGGCGATCGTCTCGATCTGCGAGACGGCTTCGGCCGCGGTGTCCTCCGGCAGGAAGGCGATGCCGACGGCGTAGGCGCCGGCCTCGGGCAGCTCGAAGCCGGCCACCTCACGGAAGAAGGCGTCGGGGACCTGGGTGAGGATGCCCGCGCCGTCGCCGGAGTCCGGCTCGGAGCCGGTGGCGCCGCGGTGCTCGAGGTTGCGCAGAACGGTCAGCGCCTGCTCGACCAGCGTGTGGCTCGCCTCTCCGGTGAGGGTGGCCACGAAGCCGACGCCACAGGCGTCGCGCTCGTTGCGGGGGTCGTACATACCCTGCGCAGCAGGGCGAGCATCCATGAAGGACCAGTTTCGGCCATTCGTGGAGTGCTGGGACGGCTGGCGCGGCGTACGCATCGGCTCTCCCGTCGTCGTCAAGTGGCATATGCAGATTGCCGAGGGACGACGTTGGCCCTCTGCGTGAGTGCAAAATTTCGTGCAGGTTACATGATGGAGCGGTTCTCGGGAACCGGATACTCCGTTCCAACATGCGGACGCCGCGGGGTGCGACGGGTGCCGCGCACAACGGCTCGAAGTGTGTGGGGACCGAACCGGACGAGATCGATCAGATCGGGTGTCCATCGGTCCGAGGGGGGCGGGAGGGGCGTCTTCGCCCACCCCGCGAGTGCGCCCCAGGCGTCATTGCCCACAGCGCTTACGGCTCATGCCCAGTGGTTAAGCGGCCGAAACCAGGGAGTAACGGCTACTTATGCGGCCCAACGCATAAGTACCAGTCGACCTATCCTACGGCCGTTCCGAAGAAACTGCCCAGGGCGTACGTCACACCGGCCGCGGCGCCGCCGAGCGCGAGCTGACGCAGACCGCTGAACCACCAGGTGCGCGCCGTCACCTTGGCCACGACGGCGCCGCACAGGAAGAGTCCGAGCAGCGCGAGCAGCACGGCCGGCCAGAGCGCCTGGGCTCCCAGCAGGTAGGGCAGGACGGGCAGCAGGGCGCCGAGGGCGAAGGAGCCGAAGCTGGAGACGGCGGCGACCGTCGGCGACGGCAGATCGCCGGGGTCGATGCCCAGCTCCTCCCGGGCGTGTATCTCCAGGGCCTGCTCGGGGTCACGGGAGAGCTGCCGCGCGACCCGTCGGGCGAGATCCGGCTCCACGCCCCGCGCCTCGTAGAGCGCGGCCAGCTCGGCCTCCTCGTCCTGGGGGTGCTTCCTCAGCTCACGACGTTCGACGTCGAGCTCGGCCTCGACCAGCTCGCGCTGGGAGGCGACGGAGGTGTACTCGCCGGCGGCCATGGAGAAGGCGCCGGCGGCCAGGCCCGCGAGGCCGGTCAGCACGATGGTCTGCTGAGCGACCGCCCCGCCGGCGACACCCGTCATCAGGGCGAGGTTGGAGACCAGGCCGTCCATCGCGCCGAAGACGGCGGGGCGCAGCCAGCCGCCGTTCACATCCCGGTGCGTGTGGTTGTCACGGTGCGCTTCGTGCAGCGCGGCCTCGGTTTCGATGATGGCCATACGTCCCCCAGAAGCTAAGGCAAAGCTAACTTTGGATTGGTTCTACTTTTTTACAACGCCCAGAGTACGCTCGACATTTCCCCGTCACCAGCAAGGAAAGGCTCCCCTCACCTGCGGCTTTACCGTCGAATGCTCATACGATCAAGGAGTCGCACAGATGTCGACCGGGTGACATGGGGGCACCCGAGGCTCGGGTCAACCGCCGACGGTGGGACACATCCGCAAAGGGCTCCGCGCCCGGGCGGAACCCCCCTCAGGAAGGCCCCGTATGGCATCGATCGCCTGCATCCCACCGGTCCCGGCGCCGGGGGACGCCGTCGAACTCCGCGAACGGGCCCGCGGCGCACTGCTCGGCCTCGCCGTCGGAGACGCCCTCGGCGCACCGGCCGAGAACATGAAGCCCTCGGAGATCCGCGCCCGCTGGGGCCGCATCACCGGTTACGTCAGCGAGAAGCCGGCCGGCACCGACGACACCGAGTACGCGATCTTCTCGGGCCTTTTGCTGGCCCGCCACGGCTCCGCGCTCACCCCGGCCCACGTCGAGGCGGCCTGGCACGAGTGGATCGCCGACCGCGCCGAGGGCCCCTTCCGCGGAGCGGGATTCAGCGAGCGCGGCACCCTGGAGAACCTGCGACGGGGCCTGGCCGCCCCCATCTCCGCCCAGCACCGGCACGCCTGGAGCGACGGCCTCGCCATGCGCGCGGCCCCCTTCGGCGTCTTCGCCGCCGGCCGCCCCACCGAGGCGGCCCGCCTGGTGGCGATCGACGGCTCGGTCAGCCACGACGGCGAGGGCATCTACGGCGGCCAGGCGGTCGCGGCGGGCGTGGCGGCGGCGATGGCGGGCGCACCGACGGTCGCGGTGGTCGCCTCCGCGCTCGCCGTCGTCCCCGACGACTCGTGGACGGCCCGCTCCCTGCGCCGCGCGGTGGCGGTCGCCCACCGCGGTGAACGCGCGGTCCGCTCGGCGGTCGTGATCGGCGGCTACCCGTGGACCGACCTCGCCCCCGAGGCCGTCGCCCTCGCCTTCGGCGCGTACGCGGCGGCCGACGGCGACTTCACGCAGGCGGTCCTCACGGCAGTGAACATGGGCCGCGACGCCGACACCACGGCGGCGGTGGCCGGCGCCCTGGCCGGCGCGACCCGGGGCGAGTCGGCCATCCCGGCGGAGTGGGCGGCGGCCATCGGTCCGGCGCGCGGCAGCTGCCTGCCCTCGATGGCGGGCCACCACGTGCTGGACGTGGCCGAACTCCTGACCACTCCCGCACGCCAGGCCACGGAGGCACACTCATGAGGCCGCCGGGGCCCTTGGAGGAGGGCATGGCGCTGGGGGCGAGCGAGGCACCGGCCCCGGCGGAGCCGAGCGCGGCGACGGCGGAGCCGAGCGACGCGGCCACCGCGGCGGAGCCGCAGGCCCTCGCCGACCAAGCGGAGTCGTGCGAAGTGACGACCACGGCGCAGCCGCACGCCCTCACCGTCCCGGCGGAGCCGGGCGCCGCGACCATCACGACGGAGCCGAGCCCGGCTACGACAACCACCGCGGAGCCACACGCCCTGTCCGTCTCGGGGCGGCCACACGCCCCCACCATTCCGGCGAAGCCGGGCGTCGCGACCATCACGACGGAACCGAGCGCGGCTACGACAACCACCGCGGAGCCACACGCCCTGTCCGTCTCGGGGCGGCCACACGCCCCCACCATTCCGGCCAAACCACACGCCTCCACCCTCCCGGCCGAGCCGCACGCCCTCACCGCCCCGGCGAAGCCGAGCGAAGTGACCACCACGACGGAGCCGAGCGAAGTCACCACCACGACGGAGCCGAGCGAAGTCACCACCACGAGGGAGCCGAGCGAAGTGACCACCACAGCGGAGCCGCACACCCTCTCCATCTCTTCGCAGCCACAGGAAGCCACCACCACGGCGCAGCCACACTCCCCCACCATCCCGGCCAAGCCCCACGCCCTCACCGCCCCGGCAAAACCGACCGAAGTGACCACCACGACGGAGCCGAGCGAAGTCACCACCACGACGGAGCCGAGCGAAGTCACCACCACCGCGGAGCCGGGTGAAGCCCTGATCACGGCCGAGCCGCACGCGCCCGCGGCCACCGGTGGCCGGGACGTCCCGCAGGCGCCGCCCGCACCCGGCGGTGATCGCGGCACGACCGGTGTGAGGGGAAGCGGCGACCGGGCCGAAGGCGAAGCCGAGGCCGAGGACGAGCAGCCGGCCCCCCGCCCCCGCACTCACCCGCACCGGGTGGAAGGTCTCCTGCTGGGCCTGGCCGCAGGCGACGCCGCCGGCTGGCCCGCCGCCCGCCACCGAGCCGCCCGCATGCCGGACTGGACCCGCCGCCTCACCCGTGAGCTGGACACCTTCGCCGAACAGAACGCCACCACCACCCTCCCCGTCCCCATCGCCCTCAACCAGCCCCCCGAACCCCTCCGCCTCGGCCCCTCCGACGACGCGGAGTGGGCGGCCTTCGCCGCGGAAGCCGTCCTGCGCGCCGGCGACGACAGCGTCCTCGGCGACCTCAGCCGCGAACGCCGTACCCGCGCCGCCATCGACCTCACCTGGAACGCGATCGCCAGTGAGGTCGCCGCGGCGGCCGACCGAGCCCCGGAGGTCGAGTCGGCCGTACTCCCCCTGCGCGCCCGCATCTCCGTCCGCGCCGGCCTCGGCAACCTCGCCACCGGCCTGCGCCCGCCCGCCACCGGGCACGACAACCCGCACTACTTCGACGACGCGGCCTGCGTACGCGCCTGCGTGCTCGCCGTGGCCCACCCGGGCGACCCGGGTTCCGCCGCGGACCTCGCCGAGTTCGACGCCCGCTACACCCAGGACGGCGACGGCGTGCACGGCGCCCGCGCGATGGCGGCGGCCCTGGCGCTCGCGCTCGTCGGCGCGGACGCCGCGACCTGCGTGGCCTCGGCCCTCACCGAACTCCCCGAGGAGACGGAGATCGGCCGCAACGCCCGTCACGCGCTCGAGCTCGCCCACGACGCCGAGAGCGCCTTCGCGCTGGTCCCCCTCCTGGAACACCAGATCGTCGACCACGTCTACAGCTACGGCATCGCCGCCGCCGAGACCGTCCCGGTGGCCCTGGCCCTCGCCCTGGCGTCCGGCGGCCGTATCGCCGAAGCCGTACCGGCGGCGGCCTGTCTGTCCCGGGTCGCGGACTCGGCCCCCGCCCTCGCGGGCGCCCTGACCGGCGCCCTGGGCGGCGGCGAGGCGATCCCGGCGACCTGGCGCGACACCTGCCGCACCCTCTCCGGCTGCGCCCTCCCCCGCCTCACCGGCACCGACCTGGTGGAACTCGCCGAACTCCTGGAAGCCACACAACCGGCCCCACCAGGAGGATGATTCGGGGCATGACACCCAAAGCGGAAGAACGTCACAGGGGGGCCGGTACAGCCGGTACAGCCGGTGGAGCCGGTGGAGCCCGAGGAGCCCGAGGAGCCGGCGGAACCGCACGAACCGAAGCGGCCGGAGCAGTACAAGCGGCCGCTGCAACGGCTGGAACCGCCGGAACCAGAGGACATGGAGGGGCCGCCGGCACGCTGGAGGAGCGGGTCACCGGAGCCCTCGTCGGCGCGGCCGTGGGCGACGCCCTCGGCGGCCCGGTCGAGGGCTACTCCCCCGACCAGATCCTCCGACGCCACGGCGGCCGCGTCCACGGCATCGTCGGCCCCTGGAACGGCGACGACTGGCGCACCGCCCGCCCCATCGCCCCGTACCACAAGGGCGACGGTCACGTCACCGACGACACCTTGATGACCCACGCGCTGATCAGGGTCTACGCCACGGTCCGCGACCACCTGGACGCCTACGCGATCGCCGACCACCTGGTCCCCGACCTGATCACCACCCCGCGCTGGATCCCCGAACTGGAGACCGAGGCACTCCCCCTGCACCGGGTCTTCCTGGCGGAGAAATGGCTGGTGACGAGGATCCACTACGGCCATGTCGACCCCCGCGAGGCGGGCGTCGGCAACATCGTCAACTGCGGCGCGGCGATGTACACGGCCCCGGTCGGCCTGGTCAACGCGGCCAACCCGCCGGCCGCCTACGCCGAGGCGATCGACCTCGCGGGCGCCCACCAGTCGTCGTACGGCCGTGAGGCGGCGGGGGTCTTCGCGGCGGCCGTGGCGGCGGCCTGCGCGCCCGGGGCCACCGCCGACTCGGTGGTCGCGGCGTGTCTGTCCCTGGCCAAGGACGGCACACGGACGGCGATCGAGAAGACCGCCGAAGTGGCGGCCCGGCACACGGACTTCGAGTCGGCCCTGACGCCGCTCCGCGAGGCGGTGGCACCCTACGACACGGTGGGCCCCGACTACCGCGCCCCCTCCCTGGCCGCCCGCCGCCCGTCCCGCCTGCACGCGATCGAGGAACTCCCGGTCGCCCTGGGCATGGTGCTGGTCGCCGGCGGCGACTACCGCCACGCCGTCCTGGGCGCGGTGAACTACGGCCGCGACTGCGACTCGATCGCGACGATGGCCGGCGCGCTGGCCGGCGCCCTCGGTTCGGCCGTCCCCGACGACTGGTCGAAGCAGGTGGCGGAGGCGAGCCGCCTCGACCTGTGGGCGCCGGCGCGAACGCTCACCGAGGTGACCCGGGAGGTCTTCGAGAAGGACCTCCGTCGCCGCAGGGCCCATGAGCAGGCGTTCGCCGGGATCGGAGGTCACGCGTGCTCCGACTGACCTGGGTCCAGCCGGAGGACCTCCTCGGCCACGAGCTGCGCCAGGCGGCCCAGGACGGCCGTGAACCGTCGGCGATCGCGTCCCGGTGGAGGGCGGCGGGCGGCTGGGAGGCCCCGGAGCGGGCGGGAGCCTCCCCTCGGCGCGCCTCCCGCTACCTCCGACTCCTGGCGGAGGACCTGCTGGACGAACTCGCGGACCTGCCCAGCAGGCTGGCGGAGGAGGAGCCCACGGACCTGGAGAGGATCAGGTCGCTGTGCCCGCAGTGGCCGGGGAAGGGGGATGCCCGTCGGGCGGCGCCCGCCCGGGAGCGCCTGGAGGCGGCCTGGCTGGGCAGGGCCGCGGGCTGCCTGCTCGGCAAGCCGGTGGAGAAACTCCCTCTGGACGGTATCCGCGCCCTCGCCGCGTCCACCGGCAACTGGCCCCTCACCACCTACTTCACCGCCCGGGGAGTCCCCCCGGACCTCCTCGAGACGTATCCCTGGAACCGCCGCTCGGCGCACACCTCCCTCGCCGAGAACATCGACGGCATGCCCGAGGACGACGACCTCAACTACCCCCTCCTCAACCTCCTCCTGCTCCGCCGCCACGGCAGGGACTTCACCACCACCGACGTGGCGCGGCTCTGGCTGGACGAACTCCCGGCCGGCCGGACCTTCACCGCGGAGCGCCTCGCCTACCGCAATCTCCTCTCCGGTATCGAACCCCCGCACACCGCCCGCCACCGCAACCCCTTCCGGGAATGGATCGGCGCCCTCATCCGCGCAGACGTCCACGGCTGGACCCATCCCGGCGACCCGGCCGCCGCCGCCGAGCAGGCCCACCGCGACGCCACCCTCACCCACACCGCCAACGGCGTCTACGCGGCGATGTTCACGGCGGCCGCCGTCGCCACCGCGGCCACCGGCGCCCACGACGTCCACACCTGCCTGCGCACCGGCCTCACGGTCGTCCCGCCGCGCTCCCGCCTGGCCCGGGCGGTCACCCACGCCGTCCGGCTGGCGCGGACCCACGAGGACTTCGACGCGGTCGTGGACGAACTCCACGCCACGTACTCCCCCACCCACCACTGGGTGCACGCGGTCCCCAACACCGCGCTGCTGGCCGCCGCCCTCACCCACGCCGACGGCGACTTCACCGGCTCCATCTGCCGTGCGGTCTCCGGCGGTTGGGACACCGACTCCAACGGCGCCACCGCCGGCGGCATCGCCGCCCTGCTGGCCGGCGATCCGGCCGCCCTGCCCGACCGCTGGACGGCCCCCCTCAAGAACCGCCTCGCCACCTCCGTCGCCGACTTCGACGGCACCGGCTTCGACACCCTCGCCCACCTGACCCACCGGGAGGCATCGCGCCCATGACCGACATCGTCGTGCTCGGCAGCACGAACATGGACCTCGTCGCCTACGTCGAGAAGGCACCGCAGCGCGGGGAGACCGTCACGGGACGGGAGTTCCGCACGGTCCCCGGCGGCAAGGGCGCCAACCAGGCCATCGCCGCGGCCCACGCGGGCGCCACCGTCTCGATGATCGGCGCCGTCGGCAACGACCCCCTCGGCACCCGCCTGCGCTCCACCCTGGAGCACTCCGGTGTGAACACCGACCACCTGCGCACGGTGGAGGGCCCCTCCGGCACCGCGCACATCGTCGTGGACGACGAGGGCGGCAACGCCATCGTCGTCGTTCCCGGCGCGAACGGCACCGTCGACCATCTCGTCCCCGGCGACGAGGGTCTCATCGCCTCCGCCGACGCGCTGCTGCTCCAGTTGGAGATCCCCCTCGCGGCGGTCGTGGCAGGCGCCCGCAAGGCCCGCGCCCACGGCGTCCGCACGATCCTCACCCCCGCCCCCGCCCAGCCGCTGCCCGCCGAACTCCTCGACGCCACCGATCTGCTGGTGCCCAACGAGCACGAGGCCGCCGCCCTCACCGGCCGCACCGACCCGCGCGAGGCCGCCCTCGCCCTCCTCGACAGCGTGCCGGAGGTCGTCGTCACCCTCGGCGCGGCCGGCAGTCTGTACGCGGCTCGCGGCACCGAACCCCTGACCGTGCCCGCGCCGCACGTCACCGCCGTGGACTCGACCGGCGCGGGCGACACCTTCGTCGGCGCCCTCGCGGTGGCCCTGGGCGAGGAGCGTCCCGTGCGGGAGGCGCTGGCGTGGGCGGCAGCGGCCGCGGCACTCTCCGTCCAGCGGCAGGGCGCGTCGGCGTCGATGCCGTACCGCTCCGATATCGAGAAGCTGTACGCGTCATGACCAGGCCCTCAGCGAAGCCCCCGGTGCGGCCGCCGCTGCACGGCCTGCGCGTCCTCGACCTGGCCACCCTCTTCGCCGGCCCCCTCGCCGCCACCATGCTCGGGGACTTCGGCGCGGAGGTCGTCAAGGTCGAGCACCCGGAGAAACCCGACCCGTCCCGCGGCCACGGCCCGGCCAAGGACGGCGTCGGCCTGTGGTGGAAGATCCTCGCCCGCAACAAGCGCACGATCACCCTGAACCTCTCCCGGCCCGGCGGGCGCGCCACCCTTCTGCGCCTCGCCGCCACCGCGGACGTGATCATCGAGAACTTCCGCCCCGGCACCCTGGAGAAGTGGGACCTCGGCTGGGAGGAACTCTCGGCGGCCAACCCCCGCCTGATCCTCACCCGGGTCACCGCCTTCGGCCAGTTCGGCCCCTACGCCCACCGCCCCGGCTTCGGCACCCTCGCGGAGGCGATGAGCGGCTTCGCCGCGATCACCGGTGAACCGGACGCACCCCCGACCCTCCCGCCCTTCGGTCTCGCCGACTCCATCGCGGGTCTGGCGACGGCGTACGCGGTCATGACGGCCCTCGCCGCCCGTGACCGCACGGGCGAGGGCCAGGTCGTCGACATGGCGATCATCGAGCCGATCCTCACCGTCCTCGGACCGCAGCCCCTCTGGTACGACCAGCTCGGCTACGTCCAGGAGCGCACCGGGAACCGGTCCGCCAACAACGCCCCCCGCAACACCTACCGCACGGCGGACGGCAGTTGGGTCGCCGTGTCGACCTCGGCCCAGTCGGTGGCGGAGCGCGTGATGCGGCTGGTCGGCCGCCCCGACCTGATCGACGAACCGTGGTTCGCGACGGGCGCCGGCCGCGCCGCCCACGCCGACGTTCTGGACGCGGCGGTCGGCCGATGGATCGCCGCCCACACCCGCACCGACGTCCTCGCCGCCTTCGAGAAGGCGGAGGCGGCCGTCGCCCCCGTCCAGGACGTCCGGGACGTGCTCACGGACCCCCAGTACCAGGCCCTCGACACGGTCACCACCGTCGACGACCCCGAGCTGGGCCCGATCCGCATGCAGAACGTCCTCTTCCGCCTCTCCTCGACCCCCGGCGCGATCCGCTGGGCCGGCCGCCCGCACGGAGCGGACACCGAGGCGGTCCTCGCCGAACTGGGCCTCACCCCCGCCGACCTGGCCGCCCTGCGCGCGGAGGGCGCCCTGTGATCCACCCGCTGACCTGGCTGTACGTCCCCGGGGACCGCCCGCATGTCGTCACCAAGGCCCTGTCCTGCGGAGCGGACGTCGTCGTGATCGACCTCGAGGACGCGGTGGCCCCCGACCGCAAGGAGTACGCCCGCACGGCCACCGCCGAGCTGCTCTCCGCGGCGCAGCCGGTCCCGGTGCACGTGCGGATCAACGCCCTGGGCGGCCCGCTCGCCACCGCCGACCTCGAGGCCGTGGCGGCCCTCCCCGGCGTGTCCGGCCTCCGCCTCCCGAAGGTGACGTCCCCCGCCCAGATCACCGGTATCGCGGGCAGCGCCCCGGGCCCGCTCTACGCCCTCCTGGAAACGGCCCTCGGCGTCGAGCACGCCTACGCCATCGCCGCCGCTCACCCGTCCCTGCGCGGCATCTCCCTGGGCGAGGCGGACCTCCGTGCCGACCTGGGCATCCGGGAGGACGCGGGACTCGACTGGTCCCGCTCCCGGGTGATCGTGGCCGCGCGGGCGGCGGGGCTGGCGCCCCCACCGCAGTCCGTCCACCCCGACATCCGTGATCTGGAGGGCCTGGCGGCCTCCTGCGCCCACGGCCGTACCCTCGGCTTCCTCGGCCGCGCGGCGATCCACCCGCGCCAGCTCCCCATCATCGAACGGGCCTATCTGCCCACCCAGAGGGAGATCGAGGAGGCGGAGACGATCGTCAAGGCGGCGGCGAACGAACCGGGTGCCCAGGCTCTCCCCGACGGCCGTTTCATCGACGCGGCGGTGGTCGCGGCGGCGCAGCGGACCCTGTCGCTGGCCCGCCGGTTCTGACGCCGGCCCGCCCCGCCGCCCGTACACGACGAGGGCGCCCGGCAGACCCCGGGCGCCCTCGTCGTCGTACGACCGCCGTCAGCTCTTCTTGGCCGCCGACTCGGCCTCGGCCGCGACTTCGGCTTCGTCCTTCGCAGCCTCGTCCTTCGCAGCCTCGTCCTTCGCCGCTTCGTCCTTCGCCGCTTCGTCGGCGTCTTCTGCGGCGTCCGCGTCCGCCTTCGCGCCGGACGACGCGCCCTCGTCCCGTGCGCCGGCCTCGGTCCCGCCGTCGGCTTCCGCGTCGCCGCGGGAGGCGGTGTCCGGCTCGACGACCGCTTCGCGCCCCGGCCGCTTCTTGGCCGACACCACGAAGTACGCGACGGCGAGCAGCAGCACGACCAGCGCGGTCCAGTTGTTCAGCCGCAGGCCCAGGAGGTGGTGGGCGTCGTCCACGCGCAGGTACTCGATCCAGAAGCGCCCGGCGCAGTACGAGGCGACGTACAGCGCGAACGCCCGGCCGTGACCCAGCTTGAAGCGGCGGTCCGCCCAGATCACCAGCAGCGCGACGCCGATGCACCACAACGACTCGTAGAGGAAGGTCGGATGGTAGTAGCCCGGCACCCGGCCGTCCGCCGAGGACGTGATGTGCAGGGCCCAGGGCAGGTCGGTCTCCTTGCCGTACAGCTCCTGGTTGAACCAGTTGCCCCAGCGGCCGAACGCCTGGGCGAGGGCGATGCCGGGCGCGACGGCGTCGGCGTACGCGGGCATCGGAATGCCGCGACGGCGGCAGCCGATCCATGCGCCCAGCGCGCCGAGGGAGATCGCGCCCCAGATACCGAGGCCGCCCTCCCAGATCTTGAAGGCGTCCACCCAGTCACGGCCCTCGCTGAAGTACAGCTCGTAGTCCGTGATCACGTGGTAGAGGCGGCCGCCGATCAGGCCGAAGGGCACGGCCCAGACAGCGATGTCGGCCACCGTGCCGGCCCGGCCGCCCCGGGCGATCCAGCGCTTGTTGCCGAGCCAGACCGCGGCGAAGACGCCGATGATGATGCAGAACGCGTAGCCGCGCAGCGGAACGGGGCCGAGGTACAGCACCCCGCGCGACGGGCTCGGAATGTAGGCAAGTTCCATGGCAAGGTTGACGCTACCCTGCCGCACCGGGCCCACGGTGGGCAGCCCGGCTACGGCTCCATAACGGGCCGGGGAGATCGACTCACCCCTGGTCGGCCTCCTCCACCATCTGCTTGAGCTTCTCCGGCGTCATCGTCTGGTCCTGGTAGATGTTCTTGCCGTTGAGCAGCACGGTCGGCGTGCCGGTGAAACCGCCCTTCTGGAAGGCCTCGTTGGACTTCGCGACCCAGCTGTTGTGCGTGCCCTTCTCGACACAGGTGCGGAAGGCGGGCGTGTCGAGGCCGTCGACCTTGGCTGCCAGGTCGACGAGGGTGCTGTTCTTCGCGAAGGCGTCGTCGGACTCGCGGGGCTGGTTCTGGAACAGCACGTCGTGGTACTGGGGGAACTTGCCGACGTCCTGGGCGCAGGCGGCGGCGTTGGCCGCGTCGCGGGAGCCGGTGCCGCCCACCATGCCGTCGATGAGGGTGGCCAGGCGGTACTCCACCTTCAGCTTGCCGGCGCCGGTCAGCTCGTGGATCGTCGAGCGGTAGCGGTCCTCGAAGGCCTTGCAGGCCGGGCAGCGGAAGTCCTCCCACACCGTGAGCGTCGACTTGGCTGCGTCCTTGCCGACCGGGATGACGAGGGCGTCCTTGCCCTGCGCGCCGGAGGGCGCCACGACCGGGCCCGCGTTGTCACTGCTGTCGTCCTTGCCGGCGTTCCCCGCGACGAGGCCGACGACCGCCGCGAGGCCCAGCACGCACACGACGCCGGCGGCGACGATCAAGGTCCGGCGCCGCCGCTCCGAGGCCTTCTGCTTCTCACGCTCGACCGCCAGCCGCTCCCTGGCGGTGCGCTTCCCTTCACGATTCTTCTCGCTCACACCCCCAGAACGAACCGGGGAGGCGCAGCGCGCCTCCCCGGTCCCAGGTCCACCCGTTCGAGTGAGTCAGGTGACTCGTACCGATGTGTCCGCTATGACTGTTATGACTGTCGTTCTGTGTACGACTGCCGCGCTGTGACGACTTTCGTCACGAAAGCGGCCGCTCAGGCCTTCCTGCGCACGCCCTTCGCCAGCTCACCGGCGAGCGCACGCACCGACTCGATGCCGGCCGCGTGGTCCGGGGCGTCCAGCATCCGCTTCACGAAGGCCGAGCCGACGATCACGCCGTCGGCGAATCCGGCGACCTCGGCGGCCTGTTCGGCGTTGGAGACGCCGAGGCCGACGCAGACGGGCAGGTCGGTGCCGGTGGCGCGGGTGCGCTCGACCAGGTCCTGGGCCTGTGCGCCCACCGACTCACGGGTACCGGTGACACCCATCAGCGAGGCGGCGTAGACGAAGCCGCTGCCCGCGGCGGTGATCTGCGCGAGCCGCTCGTCCTTGCTGCTGGGAGCCACGACGAAGACCGTCGCGAGGCCGTGCTTCTCGGCATGCTCCCTCCACAGCGCCGACTCCTGCACGGGCAGGTCGGGCAGGATCGCCCCGGCCCCGCCCGCCTCGGCGAGCTCGGCCGTGAACCGCTCGACGCCGTAGCGGTCGATGGGGTTCCAGTACGTCATGACGAGCACCGGCTTGCCCGTGGCCCGGTGGGCCTCGCGGACCGTCCGCATGACGTCGGCGATCCTGACTCCGCCCCGCAGGGCGACGTCGTCGGCGGTCTGGATGACCGGGCCGTCCAGCACGGGGTCGCTGTGCGGCAGGCCCACCTCGACGACGTCGGCGCCGCCGTCCAGGACGGCCTTGATCGCCTCGATGCCGCCGTCCACGGTCGGGAACCCGGCCGGGAGGTAGGCGATGAGCGCCGAGCGCCCCTCGGTCCTGGCGCCGGCGAGGGTGTCCGACAAGAGCTGGATGTTCCCGCTCACTTGGCGTCCCCCTCGATCTCGGCGGTTCCGGAGGCGTCCTCGGCGACCTCCGCGTCGGTGTCGTACAGGCCGAAGTAGCGGGCGGCCGTGTCCATGTCCTTGTCGCCGCGGCCGGACAGGTTGACCACGATCAGCCCGTCCTTGCCCAGCTCCTTGCCGACTTCCAGGGCGCCGGCCAGCGCGTGGGCGCTCTCGATGGCCGGGATGATGCCCTCGGTGCGCGACAGCAGGCGCAGCGCCTGCATGGCCGCGTCGTCGGTGACCGCGCGGTACTCGCCGCGGCCGGAGTCCTTGAGGTAGGAGTGCTCGGGGCCGATGCCCGGGTAGTCCAGACCGGCCGAGATGGAGTACGGCTCGGTGATCTGGCCCTCGTCGTCCTGGAGGACGTAGGAGCGCGAGCCGTGCAGGATGCCGGGCTCGCCGGCGGTGAGGGTGGCCGCGTGCTCGCCGGTCTCCACGCCGTGGCCGGCGGGCTCGCAGCCGATCAGCCGCACGGAGGCGTCCGGGATGAAGGCGTGGAAGAGGCCGATCGCGTTGGAGCCGCCGCCGACGCAGGCGATGGCCGCGTCGGGGAGGCGCCCGGCGCGCTCCAGGAGCTGGCGGCGGGCCTCGACGCCGATGACGCGGTGGAAGTCGCGGACCATCGCGGGGAAGGGGTGGGGCCCCGCGACGGTGCCGAACAGGTAGTGGGTGCGGTCGACGTTGGCGACCCAGTCGCGGAACGCCTCGTTGATGGCGTCCTTCAGGGTGCGGCTGCCGGACTTCACCGCGACGACCTCGGCGCCCAGCATGCGCATGCGGGCCACGTTGAGGGCCTGGCGCCGGGTGTCGATCTCGCCCATGTAGATGGTGCACTCGAGTCCGAAGAGCGCGCAGGCGGTGGCGGTGGCGACGCCGTGCTGGCCGGCGCCGGTCTCCGCGATGACGCGCGTCTTGCCCATGCGCTTGGTGAGCAGCGCCTGGCCGAGCACGTTGTTGATCTTGTGGGAGCCGGTGTGGTTGAGGTCCTCGCGCTTGAGGAACACCCGGGCGCCACCGGCGTGTTCGGCGAACCGGGGCACCTCGGTGAGGGCGCTGGGCCGACCGGTGTAGTGGACGAGCAGGTCGTCGAGCTCACGGGCGAACTCGGGGTCGTGCTTCGCCTTGTCGTACTCGACGGCGACCTCGTCCACGGCGGCGACGAGGGCCTCCGGGATGAACTTGCCGCCGAAGGCGCCGAAGTAGCCCTCGGCGCTGGGGACTCGACCTTCGGGGTCGGGGATGAAGAACTCGCTGGGCATGCGGATACCTCACGGTGAGTTGTGGGATGCACTAATCGCCGTGGGGGCGGGGCTTTCCGGCGGCCGCGGGCCGTCCGTGGTGTGATGCGCAGTTCCCCGCGCCCCTATAGGGCGCGCTGCCATCGACGGCCGTTCACCTGCCCGGGTTCGTCGCCGATCACGTAGCGGACCCGTCTGCCGTGCACCCTGCGCGCGGGCGCGCGGCAGCCGCGGGGCCTGCAGCCGCGCGCGAGGCGGGCGTACGGGTCCCTGGTCGCCAGGGTGATCGAGACGGTCATCGGGGCCAGCCTAGCGAAAAATCAGTCCCGGCCGTGCCGCAGGGCGGGGTGCTCGCCCGCCGCGACCAGGTCGGCGACCGCCGTCTTCGGGTCGCGTCCCGTCACCAGGGACTCGCCGACCAGGACCGCGTCGGCGCCGGCGTTGGCGTACGCGATGAGGTCGTGCGGTCCGCGGACGCCGGACTCCGCGACCTTGACGATGCGGTCGGGGATCTCGGGGGCGACCCGCTCGAAGGTGGAGCGGTCGACCTCGAGGGTCTTGAGGTTGCGCGCGTTGACACCGATGATCTTGGCGCCCGCGTCCACCGCGCGCTCGACCTCCTCCTCGTCGTGCACCTCCACGAGGGGGGTGAGACCGATGGAGACGGCGCGCTCGATCAGCGACTCCAGGGCCGGCTGGTCGAGGGCGGCCACGATCAGCAGCGCGAGGTCGGCGCCGTACGCGCGGGCCTCCCACAGCTGGTACGAGGTGACGATGAAGTCCTTGCGCAGGACGGGGATGTCCACGCGCGCGCGGACCGCCTCGAGGTCGGCGAGGGAGCCGCCGAAGCGGCGCTGTTCGGTGAGGACGGAGATGACGGCGGCGCCGCCCGCCTCGTAGTCCGCGGCCAGCCCGGCCGGGTCGGCGATCGCGGCCAGCGCGCCCTTGGAGGGGCTGGAGCGCTTGACCTCGCAGATCACCTTGACGCCGTCGCCCTTCAGCGCGGCGACCCCGTCCTTGGCGGCGGGAGCCTTAGCCGCGCGCTCCTTGAGCTCGTCGAGGCTGACGCGCGCCTGCCGCTCCGCGAGGTCGGCACGGACTCCGTCGATGATCTCGTCGAGCACACTCACGCGAGCGGCCCCCTTCCAGACGGTTGACAGTTCGAGCGACCAGTGGAAAACGATGGTCCCTGCGATGGTATCCGCAGGAGCGCGAAGGCCTCGCATCCGGTCGACGCCGGTCCCACCACCTGGACGTTCCGTCCGCCGATCAGGGACGCAGCCAGCCGCCGAACGGCAGGTTCCGGACAACCGTGAAGACCAGGAGCAACACCCCCAGAGACCACAGGTGCACGGGCCGCGGGTCGAGCCGCGGCGGGCGGCCGCGGGCCGCGCGGACCACCCAGACGGTCCACAGCACCGCGAAGCCCAGGTAGGCGGCGACGGCGAGCGCGTTGTCGTGCAGGGCGGCCGTGAAGTCCCCGTGCACGAAGGCGTGCGCGCTGCGCAGTCCGCCGCAGCCGGGGCAGTACAGGCCCGTGTGGCGCAGCATGGGGCAGACCGGGTAGTGGCCGGGCTCGTTGGGGTCGACGGTGCCGACGTAGGCGAAGGCCCCGGCGGCGGCCGCGAGGATGCCGGCGGGCACGGCGAGGCGGCCCAGGACGGTCCCCGGGTCGGACGGTGTCACGCTCTGACGGTCGGGGTTCACGCCTCGCATTGTGCCCCGGTCGGAGCTCCACGCGCGCGTGAGGGGCGGCCGGTGCGCTCACCGGCCGCCCCTCACGGCGTCGTACGGGGATTCAGCTCTCGACGCTGACCGGCGCCGTCCGGCCCGTGACCTGGTGCACGGGGCGAACCTGCTTCGGCTGGCCGAGGCCCATGCCGCGCATGATCATGCCGACGACACCGCCGAGAAGCACGATCGCCATGCCCGCCCAGAAGCCGAGCGGCTCGGCCATGACCATGAACGCGCCCGCGACGCAGAAACCGATGAAGGCGATGGTGACACCGGTCCATGCGGCCGGGGTGTGTCCGTGGCTGCTGCCCGCCATGACTTGCTCCTCGTTGCTGTCTGTGATGCGTACGTGCTGTACGTGTCCGAGCCGAAGGCTCGCCGTCCATTGTCCCGTACCTGTGGGCGTACTTGGCGCGGGGGGCGGTTTCCGGGGACGTCTGATTCACCACATCGGGAACCGCCGGGTGATCGTCGTCAGGCCGGGTCCGCGCCCGTGGGGTCCTCGCCGCGGTCCAGGGCCTTCCACATCTCCTCGGGCCGGTCGGGGTCGACGGGCCGGTTGCCGCGCCGGGACCGGGGCGCGCCGCCCCGCTCGTAGCGGCCGGACATGCCGGGCCACAGACGGCCGTAGCGCAGGGCGAGCAGGCCGGCCAGGAGGATCAGGGCGCCACCCGCCGCCGCGGCGTAGGGCCAGGCGGTGTGGCTGAGCGAGGCGACGGTGGCGGAGGTGTCGCCGGAGGCCTGGGCGGCCTTCTCGTCGAGCGCGGAGCTGTCGGAGGCGCCGAAGAGGGCCGCGGCGACGATGCCGGCGCCGGAGAGCGCGAGGACGGCGGAGACCGCCAGGCGGCCCGCCCTGCGGACGGCGAAGACGGCGACGAGCGCGGCGAGGCCCACTATGGCGAGCGCCGCGGGGACGCCGGTGACGTCGCTGCCCTTGGCGGTCAGGGTGAAGGCGCCGCCGGCCACCGTCGCCGTGCCCTCCGACCAGCGCTGCCGGGTCGCGAGCAGGGCCACGGCCGCGCCCAGCGCACCGAACAGCAGGGCGAGGGCGAGACTCCGGCGGCCGGACCGGGCGGGGGCGGCGGCTTCGGAACGGGGGTGAGGTACAGCAGTCACGTAGACCACTATCGCCTGAACCCCGGGCGAAACGTCACCCGGGGTTCACGTGAGAAGCGCCCCACTCCCGCCGGAAGGGCCTACGCGCCCAGGCGGTTGGCCGTGTGCACCGCGCGCAGCACCGCCGCCGCCTTGTTGCGGCACTCCTGGTCCTCGGCGACCGGGTCGGAGTCGGCGACGATGCCGGCGCCGGCCTGGACGTAGGCGGTGCCGTCCCGGAGCAGGGCCGTGCGGATGGCGATGGCGGTGTCGGAGTCGCCGGCGAAGTCCAGGTAGCCCACGCAGCCGCCGTACAGGCCGCGGCGGGACGGCTCGAGTTCGTCGATGATCTGCATCGCGCGGGGCTTGGGCGCGCCGGAGAGGGTGCCCGCGGGGAAGCAGGCGGTGAGGACGTCGAAGGCCGTGCGGCCCGGCGCGACCCTGCCGGTCACCGTCGAGACGATGTGCATGACGTGGGAGTACCGCTCGATGGACATGAAGTCGACGACCTCCACCGAGCCGGGCTCGCAGACGCGGCCGAGGTCGTTGCGGCCGAGGTCGACGAGCATGAGGTGCTCGGCGCGTTCCTTGGGGTCGGCGAGCAGTTCGTCGGCGAGGGCCTGGTCCTCCTGCGGGGTCGCCCCGCGGTGCCGCGTCCCGGCGATGGGGTGGACCATGGCCTGCCCGTCCTCGACCTTGACCAGGGCCTCGGGCGAGGAGCCGACGACGTCGAAGCCGTCGAAGCGGAACAGGTACATGTACGGGGACGGGTTGGTGGCCCGCAGCACGCGGTAGACGTCCAGCGCGCTCGCCGTGCAGGGCGTCTCGAAGCGCTGGGAGGGGACGACCTGGAAGGCCTCGCCCGCGCGGATGCGCTCCTTGATGTCCTCGACGGCCTCCTGGAAGTCGGGGCCGCCCCACAGGGCGGTGTACTCGGGGAGTTCGGAGGGCGGGAGGACCGCGGGCGGCTGGGCCACCGCGCGGGAGAGGTCCGCCTCCATGGCGTCGAGGCGGGCGACCGCGTCCGCGTGGGCCTCGTCGACGCCCGTGTCGAGGTCGTTGTGGTTGATCGCGTTGGCGATCAGCAGGACGGAGCCCTCCCAGTGGTCCATGACGGCGAGGTCGCTGGTGAGGAGCATGGTCAGCTCGGGGAGCCCGAGGTCGTCGCGCTCTCCGGGGCCGATCTTCTCCAGGCGGCGCACGATGTCGTAGCCGAGGTAGCCGACCATGCCGCCGGTGAAGGGCGGCAGCCCCTCCTGGTGCGGTGTGTGCAGGGCCTCGATGGTGGCGCGCAGGGCGGCGAGCGGGTCACCGCCGGCGGGGACGCCGACGGGCGGGGCGCCGAGCCAGTGGGCCTCGCCGTCGCGGGCGGTGAGGGTGGCGGCGCTGCGCACGCCCACGAAGGAGTAGCGGGACCACGAGCGGCCGTTCTCCGCGGACTCCAGCAGGAAGGTGCCGGGGCGCTCGGCGGCGAGCTTGCGGTAGAGGGCGACCGGGGTGTCGCCGTCGGCGAGGAGCTTGCGGGTGACCGGGATGACCCGTCGGTCGGTGGCCAGCTTGCGGAACGTCTCGAGGTCCATGGCGGCTGACCTTACTGATCCAGCGACGGTGCGCCGGAATCGGCGCCGCCCTCGACGGCCTTGAGCACGTCCTCGTCGAAGCAGGTGCGCGCGCCGGTGTGGCAGGCGGCGCCGATCTGGTCGACCTGGACCAGCACGGTGTCGGCGTCGCAGTCGAGGGCGACGGACTTCACCCACTGGAAGTGGCCGGAGGTGTCGCCCTTGACCCAGTACTCACGGCGGCTGCGGGACCAGTAGGTGCAGCGGCCGGTGGTGAGGGTGCGGTGCAGCGCCTCGTCGTCCATCCAGCCGAGCATCAGCACCTCACCGGTGTCGTACTGCTGGGCGATGGCGGGGAGGAGCCCGTCCGGGCTGCGCTTGAGGCGCGCGGCGATCTCCGGGGCGAGGCTGCTTCGAGGGGGCGTGCTGGTCATGCCTGCCATTGTGCCGCGCGGGAGAGGCGGAGCCGGTGGCCGTCCACTGTCCGGACCCCCTACGCGGTCGTAGGCTGACCGCATGTCGACTTTCGCCAAGCGTGAACGGCTCCTCCTCGCCGACCTCTTGGAAGCCGTCGGGCCGGAGGCCCCGACTCTCTGCGAGGGCTGGCAGACCCGCGACCTCGCCGCGCACGTCGTGGTGCGCGAGCGCCGGCCGGACGCCGCCGGGGGCCTGTTGATCAAGCAGCTCGCGCCGCGCCTGGACAAGGCGATGGAGGAGTTCGCCGCCAAGCCGTACGAGGAGCTGATCCAGCTGATCCGTACCGGTCCGCCGCGGTTCTCGCCGTTCCAGCTCAAGCAGATCGACGAGGTGTCGAACACGGTCGAGTTCTACGTCCACACCGAGGACGTCCGGCGCGCCGAGCCGGACTGGACGCCCCGTGAGCTGGACCCGGTCTTCCAAGACGCCCTGTGGTCCCGTCTGGAGCGCACGGCGCGCCTGATGGGCCGCGGCATGCCGACCGGCCTGGTGCTGCGTCGCCCGGACGGCCGTACGGCGGTCGCGAACCGCGGCACCCCGGTGGTGACGGCGACCGGCGAGCCGTCGGAGCTGCTGCTGTTCCTGTACGGCCGGCGGAGCGCCGCCCGGGTGGACCTGGTGGGCGACGCGGACGCGATCGAGAAGCTGCACGGCAGCAAGCAGCTCGGATTCTGAGAGGCCGAACCATGATCAAGGTCGCCATGACGAGCGTGTACGTCGACGACGTGGCCGAGGCGCACGCCTTCTACACCGACGTCCTGGGCTTCGAGACCCGCCTGAACATGGACCTCGGCGGCGGCACGCTGTTCGTCACCGTGGGCGCGGCCGAGGGGGCCCAGCCGGACCTCCAGTTGCTGCTGGAGCCGGGCCAGGGGCCCATCGCGGAGCCGTACCGCAGGGCGCTGCGGGAGGCGGGGCTGCCCTGCATCGTCTTCTCCGTCGACGA
Source organism: Streptomyces sp. NPDC052016 (assembly GCF_044548445.1). Classification (NCBI taxonomy): domain Bacteria; kingdom Bacillati; phylum Actinomycetota; class Actinomycetes; order Kitasatosporales; family Streptomycetaceae; genus Streptomyces; species Streptomyces sp. NPDC052016. The sequence goes on along the minus strand of NZ_JBIUBX010000003.1, from coordinate 319,135 downwards.
CATCGAGGCCGAGTACGAACGGCTCAGCGGGCTCGGGGTCCACTTCCCCCAGGGGCCGCAGGAGCAGGGGCCGGTGATCACGGCCGTCCTCGACGACACGGTCGGCAACTACGTGCAGCTGGTGCAGGAGAAGGGCTAGGAACCGCCCGTCCGGCCGCGCCACCGCCCGTCCGGCCGTGCCGCCCGACGGCCGGGGTCCGCCTCGCTGTCCACCCGGGCGGGCCCGGTGCGTGCGGTCGCGAGGCGGAGGAGGGCGTCCCGCCGCCCCGGGGCGGAGTGCCGGCATGGGCGGGCCCCGGCCACCAGAGGAGACCGGGGCCTGCGCGAGGGCCTACCGGTGAGGCCTCGGCGGTCGCAGGGTCACCGCACCGGGTGGCCCGCCTCCCGCAGGGCGTGCTTCACCTCGCCGATCCGCAGATCGCCGAAGTGGAAGACGGAGGCGGCCAGGACGGCGTCCGCGCCCGCCTCGACGGCCGGCGGGAAGTCCGCGAGCTTCCCTGCGCCGCCGGAGGCGATCACCGGGACCGTCACGTGCTTGCGGACGGCGGTGATCATCTCGAGGTCGTAGCCGTCCTTGGTGCCGTCCGCGTCCATCGAGTTCAGCAGGATCTCGCCGGCGCCCAGCTCGGCGGCCCGGTGTGCCCACTCGATGGCGTCGATGCCGGTGCCCTTGCGGCCGCCGTGGGTCGTCACCTCGAAAGAGCCCGACGCGGTGCGGCGGGCGTCGACCGACAGCACCAGCACCTGGCTGCCGAAGCGCTCGGCGATCTCCTTGATCAGCTCCGGACGGGCGATGGCCGCCGTGTTGACGCCCACCTTGTCGGCGCCGGCCCGCAGCAGCTTGTCCACGTCCTCGGGGGTGCGCACCCCGCCGCCGACGGTGAGCGGGATGAACACCTGTTCGGCGGTGCGGCGCACCACGTCGTACGTGGTCTCGCGGTTGCCCGACGAGGCGGTGATGTCCAGGAACGTCAGCTCGTCGGCGCCCTCGGCGTCGTACACCTTGGCCATCTCGACGGGGTCGCCCGCGTCGCGCAGGTTCTGGAAGTTGACGCCCTTGACGACCCGCCCGTTGTCCACGTCCAGGCAGGGGATGACTCGGACCGCCAGGGTCATGACTTCACGGCTCCTCTGAATGCTTCCAATTCCACTGAGACCAGGATGCGGGGATCGATGAAGCCCTCCACGACCAGCAGGGTCGCGGCCGGGCGCACGGCGTCGAAGATCTCCTTGTGGGCACGGCCCACCTCGTCGACGTCCCGTGTGTGCGCCAGGTGCATCCGGGTCCTGACCACCGACTCGGGGCCCAGCCCGAACTCGGCGATCGCCTCCAACGCGTTGGTGAAGGCCACTTTGGCCTGCTCGTACGGGTCGCCCTCCCCGTACAGCACCCGGCCCTTGAAGGACGTGGTGCCCGCCACCAGCACCATGTCGCCCGCCGCGACGGCGCGTGCGAAACCGAAACTCTCTTCCCAGGGACTTCCGCTCTGCACACGCCGTACGGCTTCGGACGTCATGACGACACAGCCTCCAGGGCCTCTTCCAGGGTGAACGCCTTCGCGTACAGGGCCTTCCCGACGATGGAGCCCTCGACACCGAGGGGCACCAGTTCGGCGATGGCGCGCAGGTCGTCCAGGGACGACACGCCGCCGGAGGCCACGACCGGGCGGTCGGTCGCCGCGCAGACGTTCTTCAGCAGCTCCAGGTTGGGGCCCTGCAGCGTGCCGTCCTTGGCGATGTCGGTCACGACGTAGCGCGCGCAGCCCTCCTTGTTGAGACGCTCCAGCGTCTCGTAGAGGTCGCCGCCGTCGCGGGTCCAGCCGCGGCCGCGCAGGGTCGTGCCGCGGACGTCGAGGCCGACGGCGATCTTGTCGCCGTGCTCGGCGATGACCTTGGCGACCCACTCCGGGGTCTCCAGGGCGGCCGTGCCGAGGTTGACCCGGGTGCAGCCGGTGGCCAGGGCCGCGGCGAGGGTGTCGTCGTCGCGGATGCCGCCGGAGAGCTCCACCTTGATGTCCATCGCCTTGGTGACCTCGGCGATCAGCGCCCGGTTGTCGCCGGTGCCGAACGCGGCGTCGAGGTCCACCAGGTGCAGCCACTCGGCGCCCGCCCGCTGCCAGGCGAGAGCGGCCTCCAGCGGGGAGCCGTAGGAGGTCTCGGTGCCGGACTCGCCGTGCACGAGGCGGACGGCCTGGCCGTCGCGGACGTCGACGGCGGGAAGGAGTTCGAGCTTGCTCACAGGGTTCCGATCCAGTTGGTGAGGAGCTGGGCTCCGGCGTCGCCGGACTTCTCGGGGTGGAACTGCGTGGCCCACAGGGCGCCGTTCTCCACGGCGGCCACGAACGGCTTGCCGTGCGTCGACCAGGTCACCTTGGGGGCGTGCATGGTCGGGTTGTGCGTCTCCAGGGACCAGTCGTGGACGGCGTAGGAGTGCACGAAGTAGAAGCGCGCGTCCGCGTCCAGGCCGGCGAACAGCTCGGAGTCGGCCGGGGCGTCCACGGTGTTCCAGCCCATGTGGGGGACGATCTCGGCCTGGAGCGGCTCGACCGCGCCCGGCCACTCGTCGAGGCCCTCGCTCTCCACGCCGTGCTCGATGCCGCGCGCGAACAGGATCTGCATGCCGACGCAGATGCCCATCACCGGGCGGCCGCCGGACAGCCGCCGGTCGATGATCCAGTCCCCGCGCGCGTCGCGCAGGCCCTTCATGCAGGCGGCGAAGGCGCCGACGCCCGGCACCAGCAGGCCGTCGGCGTTCATGGCCTTGTCGAAGTCACGGGTGATCTCGACGTCGGCCCCGGTGCGCGCCAGGGCGCGCTCGGCGGAGCGGACGTTGCCGAAGCCGTAGTCGAAGACGACGACCTTCTTGTTCACGGCGTTCAATTCCACACCTCCAGCCGCATGACGCCGGCGACGAGGCACATCGCGGCGCCGATGGAGAGCAGCACGATCAGGCCGGCCGGCATCTTCTGCTTGACGAAGGAGATGATGCCGCCGACGAGGAAGAGGCCCACGACGATCAGGATGGTCGACAGGCTGTTCACAGCGCGCCCTTCGTGGACGGGAGGATGCCCGCCGCGCGCGGGTCGCGCTCGGATGCGTAGCGCAGGGCGCGGGCCAGTGCCTTGAACTGGCACTCCACGATGTGGTGCGCGTTGCGCCCGTAGGGCACGTGCACGTGCAGCGCGATCTGGGCCTGGGCGACGAAGGACTCCAGGATGTGCCGGGTCATCGTGGTGTCGTACTCGCCGATCATCGGCGCCATGTTCTCGGGCTCGGTGTGCACGAGGTAGGGGCGGCCGGATAGGTCGACGGTGACCTGGGCGAGGGACTCGTCCAGCGGGACCGTGCAGTTGCCGAAGCGGTAGATGCCCACCTTGTCGCCGAGGGCCTGCTTGAAGGCGGCGCCCAGCGCGAGGGCGGTGTCCTCGATGGTGTGGTGGGAGTCGATGTGCAGGTCGCCCTCGGTCTTCACGGTGAGGTCGAACAGACCGTGCCGGCCGAGCTGGTCGAGCATGTGGTCGTAGAAGCCGACGCCCGTCGACACGTCGACCTTGCCGGACCCGTCGAGGTCGATCTCGACGAGGACCGAGGTCTCCTTGGTCACTCGCTCCACGCGTCCCACGCGGTTCATGTGCTCTGCTCCTTCTTCAGTTCACGGACCGCGTCGAGGAACGCGTCGTTCTCTTCAGGGGTGCCGGCGGTGACCCGCAGCCACCCGGGCACGCCGTTGTCCCGGACCAGGACGCCCCGGTCGAGGATCTTCCGCCAGACGTCGTGGGCGTCGGCGAACCGCCCGAACTGCACGAAGTTGGCGTCGGAGGCGGTCACCTCGTAGCCGGTCGCCAGCAGTTCGGAGACCAGCCGGTCCCGCTCCGCCTTGAGCTGCTCGACGTACTTCAGCAGCGTGTCGGTGTGCTCCAGGGCGGCCAGCGCGGTGGCCTGGGTGACGGCCGAGAGGTGGTACGGCAGCCGGACGAGCTGCACGGCGTCCACCACCGCCGGGTGCGCGGCGAGGTAGCCGAGCCGCAGCCCCGCCGCGCCGAAGGCCTTCGACATCGTCCGTGAGACGACGAGATTCGGCCGACCTTCGAGCAGCGGCAGCAGCGAATCGCCGTGGCTGAACTCGATGTACGCCTCGTCCACGATCACCATCGAGGGCTTGGCGGCCTGCGCGGCCTCGTACAGCGCGAGCACCGTCTCGGCCGGGACGGCGGTGCCGGTGGGGTTGTTGGGGGTCGTGACGAAGACGACGTCCGGCCGGTTCTCCGCGATCGCCTTCTCGGCCGCCGCCACGTCGATGGTGAAGTCCTGGTGGCGCGGGCCGGAGATCCAGCCCGTCCCGGTGCCGCGCGCGATGAGCCCGTGCATCGAGTACGACGGCTCGAAGCCGATGGCGCTGCGGCCGGGCCCGCCGAAGGTCTGCAGCAGTTGCTGGATGACCTCGTTGGAGCCGTTGGCCGCCCAGACGTTAGCCCGACCGACCTCGTACCCGGACGTGTCCGTCAGGTACTCGGCGAGCCGGGTGCGCAGCTCGACGGCGTCCCGGTCCGGGTAGCGGTTGAGGTTCCGGGCGGCCTCGCGCACCCGCTCGGCGATCCGCTCGACCAGCGGCTCGGGCAGCGGGTAGGGGTTCTCGTTGGTGTTCAGCCGTACGGGGACGTCCAGCTGGGGCGCGCCGTAGGGGGACTTGCCGCGCAGCTCGTCCCGTACGGGGAGATCGTCGATTCCGAAGCTCACTTGCTCGTCGGTACCTTCCACCCGAACCTTGCCTTGATCGCCGCGCCGTGCGCGGGCAGGTCCTCCGCCTCCGCCAGCGTCACCACGTGGTGCGCGACCTCGGCCAGCGCGTCCTTCGTGTAGTCGACGATGTGGATGCCGCGCAGGAAGGACTGGACGGACAGACCGGAGGAGTGGCAGGCGCAGCCGCCGGTGGGCAGGACGTGGTTGGATCCGGCCGCGTAGTCGCCGAGGGAGACCGGCGCCCAGGGGCCGATGAAGATCGCGCCCGCGTTCCTCACCCGGTCGGCGACCGCGGCGGCGTCGGCGGTCTGGATCTCCAGGTGCTCCGCGCCGTACGCGTCGACCACACGCAGGCCCTCTTCGATGCCGTCGACGAGCACGATCGCGGACTGCTTCCCGGACAGGGCCGGGACGATCCGGTCGTCGATGTGCTTGGTGGCCTCGACCTGCGGCTGAAGCTCCTTCTCGACCGCGTCCGCGAGCTCGGCGGAGTCGGTGACCAGGACGGCGGCGGCCAGCGGGTCGTGCTCGGCCTGGCTGATCAGGTCGGCGGCGACGTGGACGGGGTCGGCCGTGGAGTCGGCGAGGACCGCGATCTCGGTGGGGCCGGCCTCGGCGTCGATGCCGATCTTGCCGGTGAAGTAGCGCTTGGCGGCGGCGACCCAGATGTTGCCGGGCCCGGTGACCATGTTGGCGGGCGGACAGGACTCGGTGCCGTACGCGAACATCGCGACGGCGGTGGCGCCGCCGGCCGCGTAGACCTCGTCGACGCCGAGCAGCGCGCACGCGGCGAGGATGGTCGGGTGCGGCAGGCCGCCGAACTCGGCCTGGGCCGGGGAGGCGAGCGCGATGGACCCCACGCCGGCCTCCTGCGCGGGCACGACGTTCATCACCACGGAGGACGGGTAGACCGACCGGCCACCGGGCGCGTACAGCCCGACGCGCTCGACCGGAACCCACTTCTCGGTCACGGATCCGCCGGGCACGACCTCGGTCGTGTGCGTCTCACGGCGCTGTGCGCGGTGGACGAGACGGGCGCGGCGGATGGACTCCTCCAGGGCCGCGCGCACGGCCGGGTCGAGTTCCTCCAGGGCGCGGGTGAGGGCCGCGGCGGGCACCCGTACCTGGTCGAGCCGGACGCCGTCGAACTTCTCGGCGAAGTCGATCAGCGCCGCGTCGCCCCGATGATGCACGGCCTCGCAGATCGGACGCACCTTCTCCAGGGCGGTCTGAACGTCGAAGTCGGCTCGGGGCAGCAGGTCGCGCAGGGCGGGGCCCTCGGGGAGGGCGTCGCCGCGCAGATCGATTCGGGAGATCACGTCGTCAATTCTCTCAGACCGGGATCGGACGTCGTCCGCGCGTATCAATGGCTGATACAGAACGTGGCCGAATCCGGAAGATCGCCTTCACCGATAGCGTTCGGGGCGTCACTCACCGGGCATGAACGGTTGTGCGAGGCCCGGGGCGCACAGCCCTGGCCGCGAGGAGGACTGAACAGCGTGACGGAGGGGGCCGGCTTCGACGCCGGGGACCTGCCGGACGACCTGACCGCCGCCGAGGCCGGCATGTGGCAGGCCTTCCGCAACGGCAGCGTGTACGACCTGAGCAGCGGCGACGCGGTCGTCGACGACCCGCACGGCGGGCATCCGTGGGGCGAGGCGCGGACCGTGCGGGCGCGGATAGTGGCCTGGCTGCTGCTGGACGGACCGCCCGCGCTGGCGGGCCGGGTGTCCTCGCTGAAGCTCGTCGGCGTGCAGATCAACGGCACGCTCGATCTCGCGGGCGGCACGGTGGAGCCGTACGTCGAGCTGAAGCGCTGCCGCTTCGAGCGGGACGTGCTGTTGCCGGAGGCGCGGGTGACGACCCTGCGCATGGTGGACTGCTCGGTGCCGCGGCTCGAGGCGGCCCGTCTGCAGACGGAGGGCGACCTGCACCTCCCGCGCTGCCGCTTCCACAACGGCGTCCGCCTCACCGACGCCCACATCGGCACGGACCTGCTGCTCAACCAGGCGATCGTCTACCGCGACCGCACCGGCCGCTCGATCGCCGCCGACGGCCTGACCGTCGGGCAGGACCTCCAGGCGGAGATGCTCGAGTCGCACGGTGAGCTGCGGCTGCGCAGCGCGAAGATCGGCGTCTCGCTGAGCCTGCGCGGGGCCCGGCTGGCCAACCCGTACACCCGGTTCGCGCTCAACGCACCCCAGCTGACCGTGGAGCGCTCCCTGTACCTGACCCCGGCCGGCGTCGGCGGCCAGGCGCTCAGCGGCACCACTCCCGCGCGCGGGACACGCGTCCAGCGCTTCGAGTGCCGGGGCGGGGTGCGCCTGGACGACGGGCGGTTCGGGGACGCCATCGACCTGGAGCGGGCCCGGTTCTCCTTCACCGACGAGCAGGAGCTGTCGCTGCGCCGGGTGCAGACGCCCGAGCTGCGCTTCCTCGGGGAGCGGCCGCAGCGCGGCAAGGTGGTGCTGTCGGGCGCGCGGGTGGTCAACCTCGTGGACCGCGCGAGCGCCTGGCCGGGCCCCGGCAACCTGCACATGGGCGGCTTCGCCTACGAGAATCTCGTCCCGCAGGGCCCGTTTCCGCTGGCGGAGCGGCTGGACTGGGTGGCCGCCGCGACGGCCGAGTACAACCCGGAACCGTACGAGCGGCTGGCGGCGGTGCTCCGGGCGGGCGGGGAGGACGAGGACGCCCGCGAGGTGCTGCTCGCCAAGCAGCGCCGGCGCCGCGAGACGCTGCCGCCGGCCGCGAAGCTCTGGGGGTACGCGCAGGACTGGACGGTGGCCTACGGGTACCGGCCGGGCCGGGCCGCGGTGTGGATGGCAGTGCTGTGGGCGGCGAGCTCCCTGGCGTTCGCGCGCGCCGATCATCCGCCCGTCAACCCGCAGGGGCACCCGCCCTGGAACCCGGCCCTGTTCGCCCTCGACCTGCTGCTGCCCGTGATCGACCTGGGCCAGGTCGGCCAGTGGCGGCTGCACGGCGGCTGGCAGTGGTTGCAGGCGGCGATGATCCTGCTGGGCTGGGTCCTGGCGACGACGGTGGCGGCGGGGGCGACACGGCTGCTGCGGCGCGGCTGACGCCGGGCGGAGGTCGACGCGGGGCGACGGCTGACACCGAGTGACGGCGGTCACCGGCCGCGGTCGACGCAGGGGGACGGCTGACACCGGGTGGCCGTCGACACCTGGTGGCGGTCGACACCGGGTGACGGTGGGGTCCGGCCGCCCTCGGAAGACCCGGCTCGCCACCCCGGACAGTTGTTGAGCAGCCGTCACCTTTTACCTGCCCTTGACCCGACGGCGTACAACTTTCCACAGGTTCGCGCCACCCACTGGCGCATCGCCGACCTGCGCCTTTTCAATGGCGAAACCATGGCTCTGCTGCCCCCCTTCATCCGAGCCCCGAGGACGACCCTGTCCCGGCAGGCGCGGACCGCCGCCCCCCACCCCGTCGCAGGGCTGCCGGCCGACGACGAGGTGCTCCTCGACGTGCCCGACGACCGCCTCGGACCCGCGCTGGTCGCGGCCGGGCGCGGCACGTACGAGGCCGCCGCGGATCTCCTGGCCGGCACCCGCGAGCGGGCCGAGTGGGAGTACCGCGACCGCTACGCCACCCGCCTGGCGTCCTTCGCCGACGCGCGCCCGGAGTGGTTCCAGGAGTGGCGCGCCGCCGCCCCGCGCGACCCGGACGTCCTGCTGGTCGTCGCCCAGCTCGCGGTGGACCGCGCCTGGCGCTCGCCCGCCCGGGCCGAGCTGCTGCGCGAGGTCAGTCCGCTGATCACGGCGGCCGCGCAGAGCGACGTCCGCGACCCGGTGCCGTGGCGGATCGCCCTGGACCACGCGCGTGGCACCCGCGCGGGCCACAAGTACTTCGGCGAACTGTGGGAGGCGGCGGTCCGGCGGGCCCCGCACCACTACGGCTGCCATGTGGCCGCCAAGCGTTACCTCGCCGAGTCCTGGCACGGCTCCCACCGCGAGTGCTTCGACTTCGCCGACCGGGCCGCCCAGGACGCCCCGGCGGGCCGGCTCGTGCAGGCGCTTCCCGTGCGGGCGGCCTTCGCCTACCTCACCGACGGCTGCGGGCCCGAGGTGCCGCGCGAGCGCCTCGACGCGGCCGCCGACCGGGCGATCGACCTCTCCGCCCGCTTCCCGGCGTCCGACCCCTGGCCCGCCCAGATCCGCAACCTGCTGACCTACGTCCTGGTCCGCCTCGACCGCCGTGAGGACGCCCTCGCCCAGCTGCGCCTGATCGGCCCGTACGCCACGTCCTTCCCCTGGGGACAGCTGTCCGACGATCCGCTGGGGCACTTCCTCGCGGTGCGCGAGGCGGTGTGCTCGGGACTGCCCTGGCAGGCCCTGGGGCAGCCGCGGAACGGACACGGGGAACCGACCAGGCCCGGGGACCACTAGGCTTCTGCGCCGTGACCACCGTCCACCTGCCCCTCTTCCCCCTGAACTCGGTGCTCTTCCCGGGACTCGTGCTTCCGCTCAACGTCTTCGAGGAGCGCTATCGCGCCATGATGCGCGATCTGCTGAAGACGCCCGAGGAGGAACCGCGCCGGTTCGCCGTCGTGGCGATCCGCGACGGCCACGAGGTGGCGCCCAGCGCCCCGGGCATGCCCGACCCGACCGCGCTGCCCCGGCGCGGGCCCGCGGCCGGATTCGGCGACGCCCCGGCCAAGGCGTTCCACGGCGTCGGGTGTGTCGCCGACGCGGCGACGATCCGGGAGCGGGCCGACGGCACCTTCGAGGTGCTGGCGACCGGCACGACCCGGGTGCGGCTGCTGTCGGTGGACGCGTCGGGCCCGTACCTGACGGCGGAGCTCCAGGAGCTGCCGGAGGAGCCGGGCGACGAGGCGGGCGCGCTCGCGGAGGGCGTGCTGCGGGCCTTCCGCCAGTACCAGAAGCGGCTGGCGGGCGCCCGCGAGCGCTCCCTGGCCACCGGGGCGGACCTGCCGGACGAGCCGTCGGTCGTCTCGTACCTGGTGGCCGCCGCGATGATGCTGGACACCCCGACCAAGCAGCGCCTGCTCCAGTCCCCGGACACCGCCTCCCGCCTGCGCGACGAGCTGAATCTGCTGCGCGCCGAGACGGCCATCCTGCGTAGCCTGCCCTCGCTGCCCGCGGCGGACCTCACCCGCGGGCCGACGAGTCTCAACTGACGTCACTCCAGAAGGCCCGAATGGCGAAGAAGACGAAGAAGCAGCAGCAGTCCGGCGGGACGCCCGCGACGGTGGCCCTGACCGCGGCGGGCGTGGACTTCACCGTCCACTCCTACGACCACGACCCGAGCCACCCCTCCTACGGCGAGGAGGCGGCCGAGGCGATGGGCGTCTCCCCCGACCGGGTCTTCAAGACCCTCGTCGCGGACGTCGACGGCGTCCTGACCGTGGCGGTCGTACCGGTCGCCGGCTCCCTGGACCTGAAGGCCCTGGCGTCGGCGGTCGGCGGCAAGCGCGCCGCCATGGCGGACCCGGCCCTGGCGGAACGCACCACGGGCTATGTCCGCGGCGGCATCTCCCCGCTCGGCCAGCGCAAGAAGCTGCCCACGGTCCTCGACGACTCCGCGAGCGTTCACACCACGATCTGCGTCTCGGCGGGCCGGCGCGGGCTGGAGGTCGAACTCTCCCCCGCCGACCTGGCCCAGCTCACCACAGCGGTCCTGGCGCCCATCGGGCGTGCGTGAACCCTCGACGAACGGCCAGTCCTCGGTTAAGCAAAGAGGACATGTCGAAGAAGACGCGGAAACGCAAGTGGCGGGTCAGAAAGCGCCGGTGCAACCACGGCCGACGACCCGCCTAGGCCGTCGGCGGACTGCGTGTCGGGCAGCGCCGCCTGATGCCGGGCGAGCGAACACGGCCCGGGCGAAGCCGCAAGCGGAAGATCGCCCGGGCCGCCGCCCCCGAGGCGGGCGCGGGCGGGACGCGAAGGTGCCCGGGGCCGAGCGACCGCCGGCGCGCCGGGCCGCAGGGCGCGGCTCCGAGCGGCGGCCGCACCGCCCCGAGGCCCTCGACGCACGTGCGGCGAAGGCCGGCGCGCCGGGCCGCAGGGCGCGGGTCCAGCGGCGGCCGCACCACACCGAGGCCCTCGCGGCGCGTGCACGGAACCGTCTGCCCGGAGCAGCGCGGCTGATCAGTACGGCGCCGCTTCCGCGTCCTGCCCCGACGCCCCCTCGTACCGTCCGCGTCCTACCCCGACGCCCCCTCGTACCGTCCGCGTCCTGCCCCGACGCGCTCTCGTACCGTCCGCGTCCTACGCCGACGGACCCTCGTGCGGCTTCGGGTACGGGGCCTGCGGTCCGTACGCCTCGGGGTCCCGGGGGCCGAACAGGGCCGTGAGGCCGAGGTGGACCAGCAGGGCGGCCAGGGACCAGGCCAGCAGCGCGCCCTTCGCGCCCAGCTTGAGGGGCGCCGAGAACGTCACGCCCTTGCCCGCCGCCTTCGCCTGGGCGAGCACGTCCTGGGAGGGGCCGAGCCAGACGCCGAGGCGCCAGGCGAGGAGCGAGCCGAGCAGGCCGCCGAGGGCCAGCGCCACCACCAGCAGCACGCCCCCGCGCCGCCGCCACGCGAACACCGCCAGCGCGCTGACGGCGCCGCAGGCCATGGCCAGCAGACTGAACGTTCCGTCCACGCCGATGGCCTGCTCGCCCTCGGTGTCCTTGAAGTAGACGACCCAGTTGCCGTCCATGACGTCCCCGACGAGCGGCACGCGCGGCGCGAGCCACGTCCACAGCAGACCGAGCAGCATCCCGCCGAGCGCGACCAGCACCGTGATCACGGCGGCTTCCCGCAGTTCGGTCTTCATCCCGGGGCCGTCCTGTCCGTAGGCGGCGTGGGGCGCGGCGGCCGAGCCCGCGTACCCGCCCGGCGCCTGCGGCCAGGCATGCTGCGGGGGCGGTTCGTGCGGGGGCGGTGGGGGAGTCAGCGGTGCGGTCACCCTGACATCGTGCCAGGCGTGCCTGTGCGGCGCGTCATCGGACGGCGGCCCGCCGGTACGCCCAGGTGGCGACGGCCAGGGAGACGACGCCGACGCCGGCGCAGACCGCGAGGTTGCCGAGGACGAACGCCCAGTCCGGGCTCGCGCGGAAGGTCCGGGCGAAGGCCTCGACGCCGTACGTCGACGGCAGCAGGTCGCGGGCGAAGCGCACCGGTTCCGGCATCCGGTCGGGCGGCAGCACGCCCAGCAGCAGCGCCGCCGACATGCCGAGCTGCCCCAGCACCGTCGCCAGCTCCGGCCGGGGCGCGAGCAGGCCGAAGGCCGCGCCGAGGCCGGACAGCGCGGCGCCCGCCAGCGGGATCACCGCCGCGAGCACCCACAGGTGGGTCAGCGGCAGACCGAACAGCACGCAGCCGAAGACGGCCGTCACGAGGGTCCCCGGCACGGTGAAGGACGCGTACGCGCCCGCCGCGCCGAGCACCACGGCGGCGGGCGGCACCGGGAGCGTCGCGTAGTGGTCCAGGCCACCGCTCGCCCGCAGCTGCCCGAAGTACTGCGCGAGCAGGTTCAGCGCGACGAAGGCGACGACGAGGACCGCGGAGCCGGCCACCACGGCCTCGGCCTCACGCCCGCCGTCCACGACCCCCCGCATCATGATCAGGATGCCGACCGACTGGAAGGTCGCCACGAACAGCAGCGGGATGCGCGCCACGCGCGCGCGGGACAGCTGCGCCCGGTAGACGGCCACCAGCGACGGCCACAGCCGCGCACGCGGCCCCAGCTCGGCCGCCGCCCGGACCGGCTGCTCTTCCACGGCCAGGACGCTGCCCGGCAGAACCTCTGCGGGTACGACACTCACGTCGCGCTGCTCTCCCTCTCGGAGTTCATTCCGTCGGTCGTCCTGTTCGGTACGGATGCGATGGCTGCGCTGCTCAAACCCTCACCAGTCCCTGCCGAGCCGCGCCGCCCAGTGCCAGGTAGACGTCCTCCAGGCTCGGGGTGGCCAGCGTGAAGTCGTCCAGGGCCGAGAAGGCGGCCCCGCCGGTGACGGTCGCGACGACCGCGCGGGCCTCCTCGGGGGCCAGCCGCAGGGTCCACCGGCGGCCGGACTCCACGGCCCGCTCGCGCAGCGCGGCGACCTCGGGCACGTCCAGCGGCGCCCGCTCCCGCCACACCAGCTCCACTCGCACCTCGCCCGCGACCTGCTCCTTGAGCCCCGCGGGTGTGTCGCAGGCGATGACCCGCCCCTTGTCGAGGACCGCGACCCGGTCGAGCACGGTCTCGGCCTCGATGACGTTGTGGGTGACGAGGAGCACGGTCGTCCCGCGCTCCGCCCGCCGCCGGTCCACGGCGCTCCACACGGCCCGCCGTGCGACGGGATCCATGCCGGTGGTCGGCTCGTCCAGCACCAGCAGGGGCCGCTCCCCCACCAGCGCGGTCGCGAAGCAGGCCAGCCGCCGCTGTCCGCCGGACAGCTTCCGCAGCGGCCGCCCGGCGAGCGGGGTCAGTCCGAGCTCGTCCAGGACCGCGTCCCGCTCGCGGCGCGCCTGCCGTACGTCGAGACCCCGCAGGCGTCCGGTGGTCTCGGCGGCGAGGGAGACCGTGAGGTCGTCCAGGGCGGTGGACTCCTGGCCGAGGTAGGCGAGGATGCGCGCGGCCCGTTCCGGGTGGCGCACGATGTCGTGTCCGAGGATCTCCACGCTGCCCGTGTCGGGCCGCATCAGCCCGGTCACCTGCCGGACCAGGGTGGATTTGCCGGCGCCGTTCGGGCCGAGCAGCCCGAAGATCTCACCGCGGCGGACGTCGAGCCGTACGTCGTCGGTGGCGCGCACCTCGGGTGTCGCGGGGGTGCCGCGCCGGGCGCGCACCGCCGGATAGGTCTTGGTCAGGCCGCGCACGGCACACACGACCTCGTCCCTGTGCCGAGTGGTCGGTGCCGCGCGCGTATTCACAAGGGACGAGACTACGGGGTCGGCGACCCCCGCTTGCCGTCGGGGGCGTCCCGAGTGCCCGGTTCAGTCCCCCGCGGGGGCGTGCTCCGCCGCCGTCCGGACGTCGATCTCGCGCCAGAAGCCCGCCCGAATGGCGTAGCGGTCGTGCTCGTCGATCTGGTCGTCCTTGTGTGCGAGCAGCCCGAAGCGGGCCGCGTAGCGCAGCAGCTCGCCGTCGATGCGGTGCGGGATGCGCGGATACATCCCGGACAGCTTCTGCAGGTGGTTCTGGTCGCCGAGCCGTTCCATCCACCGCCGGGCGAAGACCTGCCCGACCTCGTACGGGTCGCCGCCGACGGTGGTGATGTCCTCCTCGCGGTCCGCCCACCGCTGCTCGGCGGTGGTGAGCTGGGCGAGCGTGGGCATCGAGGCGGCCTCGGAGGGCTCGGCGGCGACGCCGGGCCGGTCGACCCAGCCTTTGTCGGAGGACCAGCGCAGGGTGGCGGTCGAGGGGTGCTGGACGGCGTGGGCGCCGGGCGCGCGCAGCGCGGCGAGGTCCTTGGGGGTGGGGACGCCCTTGGGGGCGGGGACCCGCTCCTGCGGGGCGTCGCCGTCGGCCGAGGGAGCGGGGGTGTGCTCCCTCTCCTCGGTCCTCCGCTCGGCGGCGGGGCCGAGCGCCGAGTCGGGCAGCGGCGCGGAGAGGATCGCGGCGATCTCGGGCCGGGGTGCGGGCGGTGGCGCGCAGACCCCGCCGAGGTCCTTGGCGCGGACGGCCTTGGTGATCCACGTACGGTCCAGGACGCGCCGCTCGTCGGCCTCGGCGACCAGGTCCTCGGACTGGTTGTAGTCGCCGTCGGCGGCCTGGACGGCCCACAGGTGGACGGCGACGCCGTGCTCCTTGGCGGCCATCATGCCGGGCAGCAGGTCGCCGTCGCCGGTGACGAGGACGACGTCGGAGCAGGCGCGGTTGCGTGCCAGTTCGGTGAGTTCGGCGTGCATGGCGGCGTCGACGCCCTTCTGCGCCCAACGGCCGTCGCTGCGGGTCAGGGCGCCCAGGCGGACGGTGACCCGGGGCATCACGCGCAGCCTGCGGTGCTCGGGTTGGGGGACGCGGTCGGGGGCGCCGTCGAACCAGTAGATGCGCAGCAGGGGCCGTTCCGTGTCGGACTCGGCCTGTTCCCGCAGACCCTGGACGAGGGCGGAGTGGTCGACGGTGATCCGGGACCGCGACGGCTCTCCTGCGAGGAGACTCGCGGCGGCCCCCAGCAGATACCCGGCGTCCACCAGGACGATGCAGCGGTCCACACGACTCACCCTCTTCCTGGGAGGTTTGCTTCGGGCTTGCTTCGAGTCTGCCCGACTGCGCGGGGGTTAACGGCCGGAACTCGATCTTCGGCGTGGCGTTTCGGGGCCGTGCGCCCCGACAAGCCTGTCACACAGGGTAATTATCCGAAATGCGCCTTGAGTCAGCCTATGTGAATCTGATCCCGGCCCTGGCCCCTAGACCCCCAACAGGAGGCAGATCCCCATGGCCAAGAACAAGAACCGTGACCGTAAGCAGCCGCACGCCGAGCGCACCCCGCAGACGGCCCAGCCGTCCACGATGGAACCCCAGGACGAGCAGCACGTGACCCAGGTGACGGCCGGTGACGCCGCCCGCGGCAAGAGCCGCGGCAAGCGCTTCGGCCACAACTAGCATCCGCGTCAAGGGCGCTTGAGCCCGGCGCATGCCGAGGGGCGCACCCGAGTGGGGTGCGCCCCTCATGTGTTTCCTCACCGGGCGTCAAGCGCCCTGCGCCCGGCCCGCGTCCTCGGCTCAGCCCGCCAGGCAGGACGGCCCGAGCAGCACCTTGAGGTCGCCGAACAGCGCCGGGTCGGGCTTGACCCGGTGCCGGTCCAGCCGCAGCACGGTCGTCCGGGTCGGGCCCTGGAGCTTGATGCGGACCTCGCTGTCGCCCTTGTGGTGGGTGAGGATCTCGCCGAGGCGGCTGACCATCGGCGGGGTCACCTTCATGGCCGGGATGGTCAGGATCACGGGCGCGTTGGTGCCCGCGGCGGACAGGTCCGGGACCATCAGCTCCATCGCGACCAGGCGCGGCACGTCCTCCCGCTTGTCGAGGCGGCCCTTGACGAACACCACGGCGTCCTCGACGAGTTGGGTGGACACCAGCTGGTAGGTCGCCGGGAAGAACATGCACTCGATGGAGCCGGCCAGATCCTCGACGGTGGCGATCGCCCAGGCATTGCCCTGCTTGGTCATCTTGCGCTGGAGGCCCGAGATGATGCCGCCGATGGTGACCACCGCACCGTCCGCGTGCTCACCTCCGGTGAGCTGGGCGATACCCGCGTCGGCCTTGTCGGACAGCACGTGCTCCAGGCCGAAGAGCGGGTGGTCCGAGACGTACAGACCGAGCATCTCGCGCTCCTGCGCGAGGAGGTACGTCTTCTCCCACTCGTCGGCCGTGAACTCGACGTCGAGGCCGAAGCCGGGTTCGCTGGTCTGCTCCTCGCCCATGCCGCCGAAGAGGTCGAACTGTCCCTCGGCCTCCTTGCGCTTGACCGCGACCACGTTGTCGATCATCGGCTCGTACTGGGCCGTCAGCCCCTTGCGGGTGTGGCCCATCGAGTCGAAGGCGCCGGCCTTGATCAGGGATTCCGTGGTCCGCTTGTTGCAGACCACCGCCTCGACCTTGTCGAGGTAGTCGGGGAAGGACGTGTACTTCCCCTTCGCCTTGCGGGTCTTGATGATCGACTCGACGACGTTGGTGCCGACGTTGCGCACGGCGGAGAGGCCGAAGAGGATCACGTCGTCGCCCTGCGCGGCGAAGTTCGCCTCGGACTCGTTGACGTTCGGCGGCAGCACCCGGATGCCCATGCGGCGGCACTCGTTGAGGTAGATCGCCGACTTGTCCTTGTCGTCCTTGACGGACGTCAGCAGGGCGGCCATGTACTCGGCGGGGTGGTTGGCCTTGAGGTAGGCGGTCCAGTACGAGACCAGTCCGTACGCGGCGGAGTGGGCCTTGTTGAAGGCGTAGCCGGCGAAGGGGACCAGCACGTCCCACAGGGCCTGGATGGCCTCGTCGCTGTAGCCGTTCTTCTGGGCGCCGGCCTGGAAGATGGTGAAGTTCTTGGCCAGTTCGTCGGGCTTCTTCTTGCCCATCACGCGGCGCAGGATGTCGGCCTCGCCGAGCGAGTAGCCGGCGATGATCTGGGCGGCCTTCTGCACCTGCTCCTGGTAGACGATCAGGCCGTAGGTGACGTCCAGGACCTCCTTGAGCGGCGCCTCCAGCTCGGGGTGGATCGGCGTGATCTCCTGCTGCCCGTTCTTGCGCAGGGCGTAGTTCGTGTGGGAGTTCATGCCCATCGGGCCCGGGCGGTACAGGGCCGACACGGCGGAGATGTCTTCGAAGTTGTCCGGCTTCATCAGGCGCAGCAGGGAGCGCATGGGGCCGCCATCGAACTGGAAGACGCCGAGGGTGTCGCCGCGCTGCAGCAGTTCGAAGGTCGTGGGGTCGTCGAGCGGGAGGCCGAGGAGGTCGATGTCGATCCCCTTGTTGGCCTTCACCATCTTGACGGCGTCGTCCATGATCGTGAGGTTGCGCAGGCCCAGGAAGTCCATCTTCAGCAGGCCGAGCGACTCACAGCTCGGGTAGTCCCACTGGGTGATGGTCACGCCGTCGGTGTGCCTCACCCAGACCGGGACGTGCTCGGTGATGGTCTCGCTGGACATGATCACGCCGGCGGCGTGCACACCCATCTGCCGGACCAGGCCCTCCACACCGCGGGCGGTGTCGATGACCTTCTTCACGTCCGGTTCGTTCTCGTACATCGACCGGACCTCGCCCGCCTCCGAGTAGCGGGGGTGGCTGGGGTCGGTGATGCCGGAGAGCGGGATGCCCTTGCCGAGGACGTCGGCGGGCATGGCCTTGGTGATGCGGTCGCCCATCGCGTACGGGTAGCCCAGCACGCGCGCGGAGTCCTTGATCGCGTTCTTGGCCTTGATGGTGCCGTAGGTGCCGATCATGGCGACCTTGTCGGCGCCGTACTTCTCCGTCACGTACCGGATCACCTCGACGCGCCGGCGCTCGTCGAAGTCGATGTCGACATCCGGCATGGAGACGCGCTCGGGGTTGAGGAACCGCTCGAAGATCAGACCGTGGGGGATCGGGTCGAGGTCGGTGATGCCCAGGGCGTACGCGACGATCGAGCCGGCCGCGGAGCCTCGGCCGGGGCCGACGGCGATGCCGTTGTTCTTGGCCCACATGATGAAGTCGGCGACGACGAGGAAGTAGCCCGGGAACCCCATCTGGATGATGACGTCCATCTCGTACTCGACCTGCTTCTGCCGGTCCTCGGGGATGCCGCCGGGGAAGCGGCGCTCCATGCCGCGGCGGACCTCCTCCTTGAACCAGGTGACCTCGGTGTAGCCCTCCGGGATGTCGAACCTGGGCATCAGGTCGCGCTTCTCGAACATGCCCGTGGTGTCGATCTGCTCGGCCACCAGGAGCGTGTTGCGGCAGCCCTCCTGCCAGGCGTCCGAGGAGTCGATGGCGTACATCTCGTCCGTGGACTTCAGGTAGTAGCCGGTGCCGTCGAACTTGAAGCGGTCGGGGTCGGAGAGGTTCTTGCCGGTCTGGATGCACAGCAGGGCGTCGTGCGCCCCCGCCTCGTGCGCGTACGTGTAGTGCGAGTCGTTCGTCACCAGGGGCGGGATGCCGAGCTTCCTGCCGATGTCGAGGAGGCCGTCGCGGACGCGGCGCTCGATCTCGATGCCGTGGTCCATCAGCTCCAGGAAGTAGCGGTCCTTGCCGAAGATGTCCTGGTAGTCGGCGGCGGCCTTGAGGGCCTCGTCGTACTGGCCGAGGCGCAGCCGGGTCTGGAGCTCGCCCGAGGGGCAGCCGGTGGAGGCGATGAGCCCCTCCGACCACTGGGAGATGGTCTCCTTGTCCATGCGCGGCCACTTCTGCAGCCAGCCCTCGGCGTACGCGTCCGAGGAGAGCCGGAAGAGGTTGTGCAGACCCGTCTTGTTCGCCGCCCAGATCGTCTTGTGGGTGTAACCACCCGAACCGGAGACGTCGTCCTTCTTCTGGTGCGGCTGGCCCCACTGGATCTTGCGCTTGTTGCGCCGCGACTCGGGCGCGACATACGCCTCGATCCCGATGATCGGGGTGATTCCGGCCTTCTTCGCGGAGTGGAAGAAGTCGTACGCCCCGTGGAGGTTGCCGTGGTCGGACATGGCGATGTGCGTCATGCCCATCTCGTTGCACGCGTTGAACATGTCCTTCAGCCGCGCGGCACCGTCCAGCAGCGAGTACTGGGTGTGGACGTGCAGGTGCGTGAACGGCGGCTTCGACACGGCGTGGCCTCCAAGGGAAACACTCGACGACAGGGGCGCGGACAGTCCGGGGGTCAGCGTCGAAGTCTATGCCTCGGCACTGACACCCGGAGGCCTCACCCGCGTACCTTCACAGCGGGGGGTGCGGGCACTTTCGCACGCGCCCGCCCGTTGGACGCGACAGAAACGCTGTCGTACACGTCAGGCACCAGGAGGCACCCCGCGATGTCGGTCCCGCAGCTCAACGACGAGCCTCGCGGCGAGGAGATCCTCGCCGTCTTCGACACCGCCTTCGGCGCGCTCCTGGCCGCCGACCCGGCCGCGTTCCGTGTGAAGTTCCGCAAGATGGCGGCCTCCGCGTTCGCGTTCTACCGGGGGACGGCGTGCCTCTTCTACCACGACCTGACCGCGGGCGGTGAGTTCGGCGCACGGCGGGGCGGGCCGTTCCTGGACGAGCGCACCTCGCGCGTGTGGATCCACGGTGACCTCCACGCGGAGAACTTCGGCACGTACATGGACGCCACGGGCCGCCTGATCTTCAACGTCAACGACTTCGACGAGGCCTACGTCGGCCCCTTCACCTGGGACCTCAAGCGCTTCTCCGCCTCGATCGCCCTCATCGGGTACGCGAAGGCGCTCGGTGACGGCCAGATCACCGACCTGGTGGAGGTGTACGCCGGCGCGTACCGCGAGCGGATCCACGCGCTGGCCACCGGCGCCAAGGACGACGAGGTGCCGCCCTTCACCCTGGACACCGCCCAGGGGCCGCTGCTGGACGCGCTGCGCGACGCCCGCTCCCTGACCCGTTTCGGGCTGCTGGAGTCGATGACGGAGATCCGCGACTTCGAGCGCCGTTTCGCGCCGGGCGGCGGTTCCATCGAGCTGGACGCGGCCACCCGCTACAAGGTGCTGGCGGCCTTTGACGGCTATCTGGAGACGCTGCCGGAGACCTCGCTGGCCCGCCCGGACTCCTACCGCGTGAAGGACGTCGTCGGCCGCCGGGGCATCGGCATCGGCTCCGCCGGCCTGCCGTCGTACAACATCCTGCTGGAGGGGCACAGCGACGCGCTGGAGAACGACGTCGTGATCTACATCAAGCAGGCCCAGACCCCCGCCGTCTCCCGGCACGTCACCGACCAGGCGATCCGCGACTACTTCCAGCACGAGGGCCACCGCACGGTGATCTCCCAGCGCGCCCTGCAGGCGCACGCCGACCCGTGGCTGGGCTGGACCGAGCTGGACGGCGCGGGCCAGCTGGTCGCCGAGGTCTCGCCGTACGCGGTGGACCTCGACTGGGGCGACATCGACGACCCGGAGGAGATCGCGGCGGTCGTCGCCGACCTCGGCAGGGCCACGGCCGCGATGCACGCGGCGGCGGACGACACCTCCGGCGAGTCCCTGGTGCCCTTCTCCACCGAGCGGGCCATCGACGCGGCCATCGCCGCCGACGAGGAGGGCTTCGCGCCCCTGCTGGTGGACTTCGCGCACACCTACGGCGCACGCGCGCGTGCGGACCACCAGATCTTCGTCGACCTCTTCCGCAACGGCCGGATCCCGGGTCTGTGACGGGCCGGGGATCCGTAACGAATAGAGCTCGCACAGGGACCCTTTAGGGGTCTCTTACAGGAGCGCGTGACACACTTCCTCCGCTATGGACATATCCGGGACCCGACTCAGAGCCGTACGCGCGGCGCTGTTCACGGCCTTCGTCGTGACGCTCAGCACCGCGTCGCACGTCCTGCTGTCCCGGGCCCCGCTGCCGCTCAACACGGTGGCCGCCGTCGCGGCCGCCGTGTTCGTCCTCGCGTACGCCCTCGCGGGCCGCGAGTGCGGCTTCGGCCGGATCGCCGCCCTGCTGATCCCGCTGGAGCTGGCGGCCGACACGATCTTCACCACCGGCCAGCACGTCTGCTACGGCCGGGTGGGCGGCCCGGTCGCCGGCCCGCTGGCCTCGGTGGGCTGGGACGTGCTGTGCGGCGACGGCACCAAGGTCGGCACACCGCTGGCCCAGGTCACCGGCACCGACCCCGACAAGCTCGGTGGCCTGCTCGCCCACGCCGACCCGGCCACCGCCTGGCTGCTGCTCGGCGCCCATGTCTCCGTCGGGCTCGTCGCCGCCGCCTGGCTGCGCCGGGGCGAGCGGGCCCTGGCCCAGCTGCTGCGGGCGGCCGCCGCGACCACGTTCCGGCCGCTCATGCTGGCCGTCGCCGCCGTGACCGTGCGACGCGCCCCGGCGACCGGCCGCCTGCCGCGGGCCACGCGCCGCGCGGTCGCCGTCCGCGACCGGATCCTCGTGCACTCCCTGGGACGGCGTGGACCGCCGAGCCTGGCCGCCGCCCTCGGCTGAGCGGCCCCGCGTCGAGCGGCGCCCTCACCTCGAGTGACCCCGTGTCGAGCCGCCTCCGGCGGCGCGTCGACGACCTCTGAGCACGAACAGTCCACACACGTATTCAGCGCACTCCTGTGCGCGTCCCCCATGGAGAACACCCACATGAGCAAGCGGAACAGCCAGGCGGCGAAGACGGCGGCCCGGGAGCGGCTGCGCCTCGAGCGTGAGCGCCAGGCCAAGAAGGCCAAGATCAAGCGGCAGGTCATCGTGGCCTGCTCGGTGGTCGGCGTGCTGGCGGCGGCCGGCGGCATAGGGTACGCCGTCGTCCAGGCCAACCAGCCCGGCTACTGGGAGGAGGCCGCGAAGGCCAAGCTGGTCAAGCCGGCCAACACCACCGGCGAGAACGGCACGACCGTCGTCATCGGCAAGAGCACCGCCAAGAAGACCCTCGTGATGTACGAGGACCCGCGCTGCCCGGTCTGCGCGCAGTTCGAGCAGACCGTCGGCGCGACGCTGAAGGCGGACTACGACGCCGGCAAGTACAAGATCCAGTTCGTCGGCGCCACCTTCCTCGACCGGAGCCTGACGGGCGAGGGTTCCAGGAACGCGCTGAGCGCCCTGGGCGCGGCCCTGAACGTCGGCCCCGAGGCGTTCCTCGAGTACAAGACCGCGCTGTACTCGGCGAAGTGGCACCCCGAGGAGTCCGACGACAAGTTCAAGGACGACAGCTATCTGATCAAGGTCGCGGACACGGTCTCCGCGCTGAAGGGCAACACGAAGTTCCAGAACGCCGTCAAGGACGGCACGTTCGACAAGTGGGCGCTGGAGATGTCCGAGACGTTCGACGACAGCGGAGTGTCGGGCACCCCGACGCTGAAGATGGACGGCAAGGCGCTGACCGGTCCCAACGGCAAGAACGCGCCGATGACGGTCGCCGACTTCAACACCGCGGTCGAGGCGGCCCTCAAGGCCTGACCCCGGGTCAGGTCCGGTTCCCGGCCGGTCGCGACCGGGTCAGGTCCGCCGTCCGGCCGGGGTCCGATCCGACGCCGATCCGAAGAGCGGGCGAACTTTTGTCAGTTCGCCCGCTCTTTGTCGTACTGGTCAGTAATCTGATCGCCCGTGACCAGTCGATACAGATCAACAGAGAGCACGCACGCGCTGCCGGGCCGCGCCAACCCGCTTGCCCCGCGCCGCCGTACGGTCGTCAAGGCCGCAGCCGCCACCGCGGCCCTGGCCGGACCGCTCACCGCCGCCCTGCCCGCCCGTGCCGCCGAGGAGGCCCCGGCCTTCCTGCACGGCGTCGCCTCCGGCGACCCGCTGCCCGACGGCGTCCTGCTGTGGACCCGGGTGACGCCCACCGCCGAGGCGACACCCGGCTCCGGACTCGGCCCGGACACCGAGGTCGAGTGGGTCGTCGCCGAGGACAAGGCGCTGACCACCATCGTGGCCAAGGGTTCCGTCACCGCCACCGCCGCCTCCGACCACACCGTCAAGGCCGATGTGCGCGGCCTGCGTCCGGCCACCGACTACTGGTTCCGCTTCTCGGCCGGCGGAACCGACTCTCGGGTGGCGCGTACCCGCACCGCGCCGGCGGCGGACGCGTCGGTGGCCAACCTCCGCTTCGGCGTGGTCTCCTGCGCCAACTGGGAGGCGGGCTACTTCTCCTCGTACCGCCATCTCGCCGCCCGCGGCGACCTCGACGCCTGGCTGCACCTCGGCGACTACATCTACGAGTACGGCACCGGCCAGTACGGCACGCGCGGCACCGTCGTACGGCAGCACGCGCCCACGCACGAGATCCTCACCCTCGCCGACTACCGCACCCGCCACGGCAGGTACAAGACGGACGCCGACCTCCAGGCCCTGCACGCGAAGGCGCCGGTCATCGCGATCTGGGACGACCACGAGATAGCCAACGACGCGTGGTCGGGCGGCGCGGAGAACCACACGGAGGGCGCGGAGAGCACCTGGGCGGCCCGTCAGGCGGCCGCCAAGCAGGCCTACTTCGAGTGGATGCCGGTCCGCCCGGCGCTCGCCGGCACCACCTACCGCCGTCTGCGCTTCGGCAGGCTCGCCGACCTCTCCCTGCTGGACCTGCGCTCCTTCCGCTCGCAGCAGGTCTCCGTCGGCGACGGAGAGGTCGACGACCCGGACCGCACGCTCACCGGACGCGCGCAGCTCGACTGGCTCAAGGCCGGGTTGAAGGCCTCGGACACCACCTGGCGGTTGGTCGGCAACTCGGTCATGATCTCGCCGTTCGCCATCGGCTCGCTCTCCGCCGACCTGCTCAAGCCGCTCGCCAAGCTGCTCGGCCTGCCCCAGGAGGGCCTCGCCCTCAACACCGACCAGTGGGACGGCTACACGGACGACCGCCGCGAACTGCTCGCCCACCTGCGGTCGAACGCCATCCGCAATACCGTGTTCCTCACCGGCGACATCCACATGGCGTGGGCCAACGACGTGCCCGTGGACGCCGGCACCTACCCGCTGTCCGCCTCCGCCGCCACGGAGTTCGTGGTCACCTCGGTGACCTCCGACAACCTCGACGACATGGTCAAGGTCCCCGAGGGCACGGTCTCCGCGCTCGCCGCCCCGGTCATCAGGGCCGCCAACCGCCACGTCCACTGGGTCGACACCGACCGGCACGGTTACGGCGTCCTGGACATCACCGCCGACCGGGCGCAGATGGACTACTACGTCGTCTCCGACCGCACGAGGGCCGACGCGGCCTCGTCCTGGTGGCGTTCGTACCGCACGCGCAGCGGCACGCAGAAGGTGGAGCGGACCTACGACCCCGTCTGACGGTCACCGGAGGGTGTCGAGGAAGCCGAGCGCCACCCGCCAGGTGGCCTCGGCGGCCTCCTCGTCGTAGTCCGGCAGGTCGGGGTCGGTGTACAGGTGACCGGCCCCGGCGTACCGGTAGATCTCCACGTCGGCGCCCGCTCTTCCCATCTGCAGGTACCAGGCGCTCAGCCAGTCGTCGGTCTCGAAGGGATCCGGTTCGGCGACGTGCAGCTGCACCGGCAGCTCGTCCACCGAGACGTTCGGCGCGAGGTCGGAGGTGCCGTGCAGGAGCAGCAGGCCACGGGCCTTGTCGTCGCCGAGGGCGAGGGTCTGCGCCACGGACGCGCCGAACGAGAACCCGGCGTACACCAGGCCTCTCTCCGAGTAGGGGGCGGCGGCCAGGACGGCCCGCTTCAGCAGTTCGTCCTTGCCGATCTCCTCCTTGTGGGCCGTGCCCTCCTCGACCGTGTCGAACGTGCGCCCCTCGAAGAGGTCCGGCGTCCACACCTCGTGCCCGGCGGCGCGCAGCCGGTCCGCCGCCGCGCGCACCGCGGGGCGCAGTCCATAGGTCGAATGGAAGAGCATGATGTTCATGGGGCCATGGTGCCAGCCGGCACCGACAACACCACACCAGCCGGGCTCCGCACCACCGCGCGTGTGCCTCTTCACAGAAGGCACATGTTCATGACCCGGCAGACCCGGTTACGTTCGAAGGCATGGAGAACCTACTCCGCCCATTGATCGTGGTCGGTGGCGCGGTCCTGCTGACGTTGTTCATCGGCTGGGCCACCGACCGACTGCTGACCCAGGCCGACCGACGTCACCCGGAGACTCCCCTGTGGGGGCTGCTGCGCCGTGGCCGCATCCCGTACCAGCTCGTGCTGTGCGCGGCGATG
This sequence comes from Streptomyces sp. NPDC052016, assembly GCF_044548445.1. Classification (NCBI taxonomy): domain Bacteria; kingdom Bacillati; phylum Actinomycetota; class Actinomycetes; order Kitasatosporales; family Streptomycetaceae; genus Streptomyces; species Streptomyces sp. NPDC052016. The sequence continues at coordinate 294,185 of NZ_JBIUBX010000003.1, read as the reverse complement.
CTGAGAGGGTCGTACGACCAGGCGGAGCTGTTGCAGGACCACAAGGTCGCCATCGGCCGCACGCTCACGCTGGTGCTGATCGGCGCGGCCGCCTGGCTGGTGATCCGGATCGCCGCCGCCGTGGTGGAGACCTCCTACAGCCGGTACGCGCGCGTCCACCGCGACGCGGCCCGGGTGCGGCGAGTGCGCACCCAGGTGTCGCTGATCATGCGGGTGGTCTCCGCGATCGTCGGTGTGGTGGCGGTGGCGGCGATGCTGCTGACGTTTCCCACGTTCCGTGCGGCGGGCGCCTCGCTGCTGGCCTCGGCCGGCATCCTCGGCATCGTCGCCGGTGTCGCCGCGCAGTCCACGCTCAGCAACATGTTCGCCGGGCTGCAGATCGCCTTCGGGGACATGGTGCGCATCGGGGACACCGTGGTGGTGGACGGCGAGTGGGGCACGGTCGAGGAGATCACACTGACCTTCCTGACCGTGCGGACCTGGGACGAGCGCCGGATCACGATGCCGGTCTCGTACTTCACCTCCAAGCCGTTCGAGAACTGGTCGCGCGGCACGCCCCAGATGACGGGCATCGTCTACTGGCACGTGGACCACTCGGCGCCGCTGGACGCGATGCGCGAGAAGCTCCGCGACATCCTGCGCGAGTGCCCGGCCTGGGACGGCCGTGCCTACGGCCTCGACGTCACGGACACCACCCCCAACACCATGCAGGTCAGGGCCCTGGTGACCGCCAAGGACGCCGACGACATCTGGACGGCCCGGGTCACGGTGCGCGAGCGGATGATCCGCTGGCTGTGCGAGGAGCACCCGTACGCGCTGCCCCGCGTCAACACCGCGGACGCGCTGCTGCCGCCGGGCCGGCCGAACGGCTTCCCGTCCCCCGACGGGAGGACCCCGCGCCAGCGCCGCGCCCACGAGTCGCCCCGCGTGGACCGCTGACCCTCAGCGCCCGCGCTCGGCGCCACCGTTGACCTGTACGACCTGCGAGGTGATGTGCCCGGCGTCCGGGGAGGCCAGCCAGTGGAGGGTGGCGGCGACATCCCCGGGCGTCCCGGCGCGCCCGTTCGCCGTTTCCCCCACGAGCCGCTCCCGCCGCGCCTCGTCGATCGCCCCGCCGAAGAACTCGGTGTCCTCGACGTACCCGGGCGCGACGACGTTGACGGTGATGCCGCGGGGCCCCAACTCCCGTGCCAGGTCGTGGGCGTAGGGATGCAGCGCGGCCTTGGCGCCGCCGTACGCCCCGCTGCCGGACCCCCGGTAGGCGGCGATCGAGCTGAGGAAGAGCACCCGCCCGCCGGGCGTGGCCAGCCGTTGCTTGAGCGCCTCCGTGAGCAGGGCCGCGGTGAGGGTGTTGATCCGGAAGTTCACGGTCCAGTGGTGGGCGACGAGGTCGAGGGGATCGTCGCTGTCGGGCTGCGGCTCCCGTTGCCCGTTGCCTCCGGCGCCGTGGACGAGGACGTCCACCGTCCCGAGGGTCTCCTCGACGAACAGGGCGACCTGTCGCACCTCGTCCGGCTCGCCGAGGTCCGCGGCGTAGGTGAGCGCTCCGTCCACCCTGGCCTTCTCCAGCACCTCCCGCCGCCGCCCCAGCAGCAGCACTTGATCGCCGTGGGCCGCGAAGACCCGCGCCGCGGCGAGTCCGATGCCCGTTCCTCCACCACTGATGACTACGTTGCGTGCCATGCCGTCGACCCTACGAGGGAGACACGGCAGAAGCCCCGCGTTTACCGACCCGGCACCAACGCCTCACACGGAAAGCCGCCAACGGCGTGACACCGGCCTCCGCCACCGTCACCGCAGACTGCGCACGTCCAGGTGCCGGAGCACCCGGTCCACGATCTCCGGATCCGCCCCCGGCTCACTGCGCGCCGCCACCATCTCGTGCCGCGCGGCGCTCAGCATCTCCCCCTGGATCCGCCGCACCCGCTTCAGCCTCCGCACCCGCTGCTCGTGCGCCTCCCGCCGCTCGTCCTCCCCGATGTCCGGACTGATCCGCAGACCGATGTCGAACGCCCGCCGCACCATCTGCTCGGACAACTCCTCCGGCAGCTCCTCCTCGGCCTCGATCTCCCGCAGCCGCCGCTTCGCCGCCGTCGCCGCCCGCACGGCCAGCTCCCGCTCGAACGCCTTCTCCCGGTCCGTGTCCGCCTGCACCCCGAGCCGCCTCACCAGCCAGGGCAGAGTCAGCCCCTGCAGCACCAGCGTGGCGATGATCACCCCGAACGCGATGAACACGATCTCGTCCCGGTCCGGGAAAGGCGCCCCCTCCTCGGTCTTCAGCGGGATGGCGAGCGCCAGCGCCACCGAGGCCACTCCCCGCATCCCCGACCACCACATCACGACGGTCTCCCGCCAGGTCATCGGGATGTCCTCGTCGTGGTCCCGCCTGGCGTGCATCCGCTTGGTGAGCCAGGTGGCCGGCAGCAGGTACAACAGCCGTACCAGCACGACGACTCCGACCACCGCCGCCGCCCACCCCAGCATCTCCCCCCACCGCCCGGACGCCGTCCGGATCGCGTTGTGCAGTTCCAGCCCGATCAGCCCGAACGCGACCCCGGTGACCAGCGTGTCGACGATGTCCCAGAAGGTGTGTCCGGCGAGCCGGGTCATCACGTCGTCGGGATCGGTGGCGTACTCGGCGAGGAACAGCGCGGTGGTGAGCACGGCCAGTACGCCGGACCCGTGGAACTCCTCCGCGAGCACGTAGGAGGCGTAGGGCACGAGCAGGGTCAGCCCGATCTGCAGGGTGGCGTCCCCGAGCAGGTCCATCAGCTTGTTGGCGCCCCACCCCAGGACGAGCCCGACCGCCACGGCCACCACGGCGGACTGCACCAGGTCCAGCCCCGCCCCCCACGGCGAGAAACTCCCGCTCACGGCCGCGGTGATGGCCACGTGGTACAGCACGATGGCGGTGACGTCGTTGAACAGCCCCTCGCCCTCCAGGATGGACACCAGCCGGCGGGGCAGTCCGAGCTGTCCGGCCACGGCGGTGGCGGCCACCGGGTCGGGCGGCGCGACGAGTGCCCCGAGCGCGAAGGCCGCCGCGATCGGCAGCCCCGGCACGATCGCGTGGGCGACGGCGGCCACGCACGCCATCGTGACGAAGACCAGCGCCACGGCGAGCAGGAAGATCGGCCGCTTGTTCGCCGTGAACTGCCGCCAGGAGGTCCGCCGGACCGCCGCGTACAGCAGGGGCGGCAGCAGCAGCGGAAGGATGAGGTCGGGCGGGATGTCCACGTCGGGCACGAAGTCGAGGACCGCGAGCACGATCCCGAGCAGGGTCATCAGGACCGGCGCGGGCACCCCCCACCGGTCTCCGAGCGGAACGCTCACCACGGCCCCGAGCAAGAGGACGAACAGCAGGGCCAGCTGATCCACGGTCAGTGCTCCGGGGGTACGACGTCACACGGCTGACTTCCAGCGTGCCACGCCACTCCCGTCACCAGCCCGTTCGCCGCCCCGGCTGGAGAGCCCGCCGCATCGCCCGGTGCGGAATCCCCGCGTCCGGGAACTCCGGTCCGTACGCCTCGTAGCCCAGCCGCGCGTAGAAGCCGAGCGCATGGGTCTGCGCGTGCAGGTCGACGGCCGTGAGCCCGCGCGCGCTGGCCGTCTCCTCGATGGCACGCACCAGCGCGGCCCCGACGCCGAGCCCGCGCGCCTCGCGCGTCACCGCGAGCCGCCCCAGCGAGCCGACCGACGGGGCGCCGCCGGTCTTCGCCGCGGCCGCCTCGCCGTGGAGCAGCCGTCCGGTCCCGAGGGGTACGCCGTCCTCGCGGACCGCCAGGACGTGCACGGCGCCGGCGTCGTAGGCGTCGTACTCGATGTCCTCGGGGACGCCCTGCTCGCCGACGAAGACCTCCTTGCGCACGGCGAAGCAGGCCTCGCGGTCGGCGGGGTCCTCGGCGACACGGACCACGTACGCGGGCGTGCTCATCCGTAGGTCTCCTCGCGGACCTGGTCCAGGGCCCTCTGCAGGTCCTCGGGGTAGTCGCAGGAGAACTCGACCCACCGGCCGTCCCCGGGGTGCTCGAAGCCGAGCCGCACCGCGTGCAGCCACTGCCGGGTCAGGCGCAGCCGCTTGGCGAGCGTCGGGTCGGCTCCGTAGGTCAGGTCGCCGACGCAGGGGTGGCGGTGGGCGGCCATGTGGACGCGGATCTGGTGCGTGCGGCCGGTCTCCAGCTTGACGTCCAGCAGGGAGGCCGCGCGGAACGCCTCGATCAGGTCGTAGTGGGTGACGGACGGCTTGCCCTCGGCGGTGACCGCCCACTTGTAGTCGTGCTGCGGGTGCCGGCCGATGGGGGCGTCGATGGTGCCGCTGGTGGGATCGGGGTGGCCCTGGACGAGCGTGTGGTAGCGCTTGTCGACCGTGCGCTCCTTGAACTGGCGCTTGAGCGACGTGTACGCGTACTCCGACTTGGCGACCACCATCAGGCCGGACGTGCCGACGTCGAGCCGGTGCACGATGCCCTGGCGTTCGGCCGCGCCGGAGGTGGAGATGCGGTAGCCGGCGGCGGCGAGACCGCCGATGACGGTCGGCCCGGTCCAGCCGGGCGACGGGTGGGCGGCCACCCCGACCGGCTTGACGATCACAACCACGTCGTCGTCGTCGTGCACGATCTCCATGCCCTCGACGGGCTCGGCGACCACCTGCACCGGGGCGGGCGCCTGCGGCATCTCCACCTCGAGCCAGGCCCCGCCGCTCACCCGCTCCGACTTGCCGACCACCGACCCGTCGACCGTGACCTTCCCCGCCGCGGCGAGCTCGGCCGCCTTGGTGCGGGAGAAGCCGAACATGCGGGAGATGGCGGCGTCGACGCGCTCGCCCTCCAGGCCGTCGGGCACGGGCAGGGTTCGGATCTCGGGAATCGTGCTCACCCGTCGAGTATGCCGGACGGCTCCGACAGCCCCGTACGGAGCCTGTGGACAACCCCTCGCCGGACTCAGTCCCTGTGGACGGTGCCGTCCGGGTCGAGGCCCCTGAAGGACAGCAGCACGATCAGGACGCCGCCGCACACGATGGCCGAGTCGGCGAGGTTGAACACCGCGAAGTGCTTCGGCGCGATGAAGTCCACGACTGCGCCCTCGAAGACCCCCGGCGAGCGGAAGATCCGGTCGGTGAGGTTGCCGAGCGCACCACCGAGCAGCAGGCCGAGCGCGATCGCCCAGGGCAGGCTGTAGAGCTTGCGGGCGAGCCGGGCGATCACCACGATCACCGCCGCCGCGATCATCGTGAAGATCACGGTGAAGGCCTCACCGAAGCCGAACGCCGCCCCCGCGTTGCGGATCGCCTCGAACCTCAGCCAGTCCCCGATGATCTCGATCGGCTCCTGGTGCTCCAGTTTCGCGACCACGATCATCTTGCTGATGAGGTCGAGGGCGTACGCGAACGCGGCGACCGAGAAGAGCACGGCGATCCGGCGCTTGCCGCGCGACGGCTCCGCCCCCTGCCCGGCCTCCGCCGCCGGCTCGTCCGCGGGGGACGACTCGCCCGACGCCGCCCTCCCGACCTGCTCCTCGGACGGCTCCGGCTCGGTTCCCGCCGCCTCCGGGGTGTCCGGCGTACCGATGATGCGCTCCGCCTCTGCCACGTGAGTCCCTCAACCTAGGTACCTGACTGAGGACGAGGGTACGGCACGCCCCCTCGCGGCAGGGTGATCAGTACCGGCGCTCCTGCTTCTGCTTGCACTCGACGCACAGCGTGGCCCGGGGGAAGGCCTGCATACGGGCCTTGCCGATGGGGTTGCCGCAGTTCTCGCACAGGCCGTACGTACCGGCGTCCAGCCGCTCCAGGGCGTGTTCCGTCTGGATCAGCATCTCGCGCGCGTTGGCGGCCAGCGCCAGTTCGTGCTCGCGCGTGATGTTCTTCGTCCCGGTGTCCGCCTGGTCGTCGCCGGCCCCGTCCCCCGAGTCCCGCATCAGTCCCGCCAGGGCCGCCTCGGACGAGGCGAGCTCGGCGCGCAGCCGCTCCATCTCGGACTGCAGTTCGGCGCGGGCCTCCTCGACCTCTTCCGGAGTCCACGGCTCCTCCCCGGGGCGCACCGCCAGCTCGCCCGGCTCCGCCGCGGCGAGCCGTGCCTTGGGAACGGCGGTGTTCGCCGCCATGGCCGTGCCAGGAGTCTTCTTCGCAACCACCGTCGTGGCTCCCGTCTGCTCCGCGGCCGAGGCCGCGCCCACCGTCTTGGCCGTGCTCTTCCTGGCGGTGCCCTTCTTCGCGGGGGCCTTCCCACCCGCCGCCTTCCCGGACGCACCGCCCTTGCCGCCGGCCCCCTCCGAACCGGCGACGACCGTTCCGTCCGCCCCTTTCCGCAGGGCGTCCGTCCTGTCTGCCGCCTCCACCGGCGGCACGGCCGTCTTCCCGGCCGCTCCCTGCGCGCCGGCGACCACCTGGTCGCCGGCGTCCTCCGCCACGACGGCCTTCTTCGACGCCGTGGCCTTCCGCACCGCCGTCTCCTTCGTGGCGGCCGTCTTCCCGGCGGCGGCCTTCTTCCCGACCACCTTCCCGGCCGGCCCGACCGCCTGCCGCGCCGATACGGCCGCCTCCCCGGCCGCCACCGCCTCCTCGACCACCACCGCCTCCTCGGCCACCGCCTTCTTGGCGGGTGCCTTCTTGGCGGACGCCTTCTTCCTGGCGGGCACCTTCTCGGCGGTCGCCGTCTTCGCGGAAGTCTTCCTCGCGGGCGCCTTCGTCCCGGTCGCCTCGCCCACCGCAGCCGTCTTCCGCACAGCCGTCTTGTCGGCCGTCGTCCTGGTCGCAGTCGTCTTCTTCGCCGTCGCCTTCTTCACAGCCGTCTTCGTCGCAGCCGTTTTCGTCGCTGTCGTCTTCTTCGCCGTCGCCTTCTTGGCAGCCGTCCTCGTCGCCGTGGTCTTCTTCGCCGTCGCCTTCTTGGCGGCCGACTTCTTGGCCGCCGCCTTCTTCGCCGTCGTCTTCCTCGCAGCCGCCTCCTCGGCGCCGGTCTCCTCGGCGACCGCCTTCCTCCCCGCCGCCTCCTCGGCAACCGTCGTCTTGGCGGCGACCGCGTCCCTGGCAGCCGCCTTCCTCCCCACCGTGCCCTCGGCGACGACCTTCTTCCCCGCCGAAGCCCCACCAACCCCCGATCGCCCTGCCGGCGTCCCCGTCGCCACAGCCGCCGCCCTTCCGCCGACCGCCTTCTTCGCCCCCTCGGCGGCAGCGGCGCCCACCGTCTTCACGGCCTTCACCGCGCGCGCGGCCCGTGCCCGCGTGCTCTTCTTCCCCCCGTTGTCCTTGGCCGCACCGCCGGAGGCACCCGTGGCTCTGCCGGACGCCGACTGCTGTACGGCGGTCTTCTTCGCCACCATGACCGCGGCCCCTTCACATATTGTGATCTTGCACGCAAAGCGTGCTGGGACGATAAATCGACTTGAGTCCCGCGGCAACGGGGCACACCGCCCGAATCGCCCGCCTCGCGCACGCCGCGCGGCAAGCCTGCATCCGTTGTGCCCAGCTCCCCGCCGGGTAATCCGCCGGGCCGGCCGTCCCCGGGATCCGAACACGCGTACCTCGCCATACGGGTCATCCCGGCCCCGCCCGCACCCCGCCCGCGTGGTCCCGGAAAACCGGTCGGCCGCTGTCGTCGGGGCGCCGTACACTGGGCGGAGCGAAAAGCGTGGATGGGGACGAGTAGCGGCGTACGCAGCCCAGAGCGACCCGGGGACGGTGGGAGCCCGGGGGCGAGCGCGATGTGAAGATCACCCCGGAGCCGCCGGAAGAAAGCCCCGCACGGGCGAGTAGAACCGGCATCGCGACCCCAATGAGGGGGCTCACCGGCGCGTACGGCGCACCGGGGGGCCAAGGAGGGTGGTACCGCGGGAGCGCGCCGCACACGGCGTAGACAGGCACGAAGGCTCTCGTCCCTCCGACGGAAGGCAGCACGTCCGCCGGAGGAAGATCGATGACGCAGTACCGCCAGGTGCCCGCCCAGGTCGACCTGCCCGCCCTCGAGCACGCGGTGCTCGACTTCTGGCGCGAGCAGAAGATCTTTGCCAAGAGCCTGGAGCAGTCCGAGGGCCGCCCCGAGTGGGTGTTCTACGAGGGCCCGCCCACCGCCAACGGCATGCCGGGCGCCCACCACATCGAGGCGCGCGTCTTCAAGGACGTCTTCCCCCGCTTCCGCACCATGCGGGGCTACCACGTGGCCCGCAAGGCCGGCTGGGACTGTCACGGCCTCCCGGTGGAGCTGGCGGTCGAGAAGGAGCTGGGCTTCTCCGGCAAGCAGGACATCGAGGCGTACGGCATCGCCGAGTTCAACGCCAAGTGCCGCGAGTCCGTGCTGCGCCACACCGACGCCTTCTCCGACCTGACGACCCGCATGGGCTACTGGGTCGACCTCGACGACGCCTACGTCACGATGGACCCCGAGTACATCGAGTCGGTCTGGTGGTCGCTCAAGGAGATCTTCGGCAAGGGCCTGCTGGTCCAGGACCACCGCGTCGCCCCCTGGTGCCCGCGCTGCGGCACCGGCCTGTCCGACCACGAGCTGGCGCAGGGCTACGAGACGGTCGTGGACCCGTCCGTGTACGTCCGTTTCCCGCTCACCTCCGGTCCGCTCGCCGGCCAGGCCGCGCTCCTGGTGTGGACGACGACCCCCTGGACCCTGGTCTCGAACACGGCCGTGGCCGCCCACCCGGAGGTCACCTACGTCGTCGCCACGAACGGCGAGGAGAAGCTCGTCGTCGCCGAAGCGCTCGTCGCCAAGGCGCTCGGGGAGGGCTGGGAGACGACCGGCCAGACCTTCACCGGCGCCGAGATGGAGCGCTGGACGTACCAACGCCCCTTCGAGCTGGTGGAGTTCCCGAGCGTCGAGGGAACCGACGGGCACGGCACGGCGGAGGCCCACTTCGTGGTCAACGCGGACTACGTGACCACCGAGGACGGCACGGGTCTGGTCCACCAGTCCCCCGCCTTCGGTGAGGACGACCTCAGGGTCTGCCGCTCCTACGGCCTGCCCGTGGTCAACCCGGTCCGCCCGGACGGCACCTTCGAGGAGTCCGTCCCGATGGTCGGCGGGATCTTCTTCAAGAAGGCGGACGAGAAGCTCACCGAGGACCTCCAGCAGCGCGGCCTCCTCTTCAAGCACATCCCGTACGAGCACAGCTACCCGCACTGCTGGCGCTGCCACACCGCGCTCCTCTACTACGCGCAGCCGTCCTGGTACATCCGCACCACGGCGGTCAAGGACCGCCTCCTCCAGGAGAACGAGAAGACCAACTGGTTCCCGGACACGGTCAAGCACGGCCGGTACGGCGACTGGCTAAACAACAACATCGACTGGGCGCTCTCCCGCAACCGCTACTGGGGCACGCCGCTGCCGATCTGGCGCTGCGAGGACGACCACCTCACCTGCGTCGGCTCCCGCGCGGAGCTGACCGAGCTGACCGGCACCGACCAGTCGGAGCTGGACCCGCACCGGCCGTACATCGACGCGGTCACCTTCGACTGCCCGCACGAGGGCTGCGGCAAGACGGCCACGCGCGTTCCGGAGGTCATCGACGCCTGGTACGACTCTGGATCGATGCCGTTCGCGCAGTGGGGCTACCCGTACAAGAACAAGGAGCTGTTCGAGTCCCGCTACCCGGCGCAGTTCATCTCCGAGGCCATCGACCAAACCCGCGGCTGGTTCTACACGCTGATGGCGATCGGCACGCTCGTCTTCGACAAGTCGTCCTACGAGAACGTGGTCTGCCTCGGCCACATCCTCGCCGAGGACGGCCGCAAGATGTCCAAGCACCTGGGCAACATCCTGCAGCCGATCCCGCTCATGGACCAGCACGGCGCGGACGCCGTCCGCTGGTTCATGGCGGCCGGCGGCTCCCCGTGGGCGGCCCGCCGCGTCGGCCACGGCACCATCCAGGAGGTCGTCCGCAAGACGCTCCTCACGTACTGGAACACGGTCGCCTTCCAGGCCCTGTACGCCCGCACGTCCGGTTGGGCACCGTCCGAGGCCGACCCGGCCCCGGCCGACCGCCCGCTCCTGGACCGCTGGCTGCTGTCCGAACTCCACGCGCTCACCGACCAGGTGACCCAGTCCATGGAGGCGTACGACACCCAGCGCGCCGGCAAGCTGCTCTCGGCGTTCGTCGACGACCTGTCCAACTGGTACGTGCGCCGCTCCCGTCGCCGCTTCTGGCAGGGCGACAAGGCCGCGCTGCGCACCCTGCACGAGGTCGTGGAGACGGTCACCAAGCTGATGGCCCCGCTGACCCCGTTCATCACCGAGCGGGTCTGGCAGGACCTGGTGGTGCCGGTCACGCCCGGAGCCCCGGAGTCCGTGCACCTTGCGTCCTGGCCGGAGGCGGACCTGGCCGCCATCGACCCGGAGCTGTCCAAGCAGATGGTCCTGGTCCGCCGCCTGGTCGAGCTGGGCCGCGCCACGCGCGCGGAGTCGGGCGTGAAGACCCGCCAGCCGCTGCGCCGCGCGCTCATCGCGGCCACGGGCTTCGACGCGCTCTCCGCCGAGCTGCACACGCAGATCACGGAGGAGCTGAACGTCGAGTCGCTCGCGTCCCTCTCCGAGGTCGGCGGGAGCCTGGTCGACACCACCGCGAAGGCCAACTTCCGCGCTCTGGGCAAGCGGTTCGGCAAGCGGGTCCAGGACGTGGCCAAGGCCGTCGCGAACGCCGACGCGGCCGCGCTCGCCCTCGCCCTGCGCGAGGGCACGGCGTCCGTGGAGGTCGACGGCGAGACCATCACCCTCGCCCCGGACGAGGTGATCATCACGGAGACCCCGCGCGAGGGCTGGTCGGTGGCGTCCGACTCCGGCGCGACGGTCGCCCTCGACCTGGAGATCACGGAGGAGCTGCGCCGCGCCGGCCTGGCCCGTGACGCGATCCGCCTGATCCAGGAGGCCCGCAAGAACAGCGGCCTCGACGTGGCCGACCGCATCGCGCTCCGCTGGACCGCGACCGACCCGGCGACCGTCGCGGCCCTGACCGCGCACTCCGGTCTGATCGCCGACGAGGTCCTCGCCACGGACTTCGCCCAGGGCGAGGCGGACGACACCTACGGCACCCCGTTCACGGACGAGGGCCTGACGCTGACGTTCCGCCTGCGCAAGGCGTAAGGCCGACGACGCTCAAGAGGGCCCGGTCTCCCCACGCGGGGAGACCGGGCCCTCCTCGTAGTGCCCTCCAACCGTTCAGCCGCGGGCCGTCGACAGCCGGTCGCGCAGTCCCCCGCGCCCCTCGCGAATCGCCCTCGCCCCGGCCGTGAGCGCTGGCACGCGCCGTCCACGCACGACGGCATCCCGCCCAGCCGCCTCCCGCCCGTCCCGACCGCGGACCGTCGTCGGCCGGTCGCGCAGTTCCCCGCGCCCCTGGCGGATTGCCCTCGCCCCGGCCCTGAGCGCTGGCACGCGCCGTCCACGCACGACGGCATCCCGCCCAGCCGCCTCCCGCCCGTCCCGACCGCGGACCGTCGTCGGCCGGTCGCAGTCCCCCGCGCCCCTGGCGAATCGCCCTCGCCCCGGCCGTGAGCGCAGGCACGCGCCATCCACGCACGACGGCATCCCACCCAGCCGCCTCCCGCCCCTCCCGACCGCGGGCCGTCGTCGGCCGGTCGCGCGGTTCCCCGCGCCTCTTCAGGCCGGCGCACGCGCCTCGGCCCTCGACGGGCGCCCCGGTGGTCGTCCGCAACACGCGTAAAAAGGGCGGGACCCCGGATCGGAATCCGGGGCCCGCCCTTTGAACGCTGCCGACGCCTAAGGCGTACTACTGGCCGTCAGTTGTCGTCCTCGTCGATGAGGAAGCCACGCATCGGCGAGGGAGCCTGTCCCATCGGGGACGGGCCCTGCGGCCGGACCGGCGCCATCGGCTGGGTCATCGCCGGGGACATCTGCTGCTGGCCGCCGTAGGACGGAGCAGCCGGGCTCGGCGCGCCCATGCCCTGGTTGCCGCCGTAGGACGGGGCGCTCGCGCCGGCCGGAGCCATGGAGGGCGCCGGGGACGGCGGGAGGGACGCCGTGGCCGGGGTGCGCGGCGGGGCGAGGGAGTCGTCGGCCTGGGTCTCCAGCTGACGCAGCTGCGACTCCAGGTACGACTTCAGGCGCGTACGGTACTCGCGCTCGAAGCCGCGCAGATCCTCGACCTTGCGCTCCAGCGTGGCGCGGGCGGACTCCAGGGAGCCCATCGCGACGCGGTGCTTCTCCTGCGCGTCCCGCTCCAGGGCGTCGGCCTTGGCACGGGCGTCACGCTCGAGACCCTCGGCGCGCGAACGGGCCTCGCCGACGATCTTGTTGGCTTCGGAGCGGGCCTCGGCGATCGCCTGGTCGGCGGTCTGCTGGGCCAGCGAGAGGACACGGGCGGCGCTGTCGCCACCGGGGCCCTGACCGGGGCCGCCCATCGGACCGCCCATGGGGCCGCCCATCGGACCGCCCATCTGCTGCTGCATGGGGGGCTGACCACCCATCGGACCCTGCCCCATGGGGCCCTGACCCATCGGACCGGGACCCTGGGGGCCCTGTCCGCCGGGACCTGCAGGCAGCTGCGGGGCACCGCTCGGCAGCTGGGGCGGACCACCCATGGGGCCACCCATCTGCTGCTGCGGCGGGCCCGATATCCCGGCGGGCACCGGTGCACCGGGGCCTCGCATACCCTGCTGGGGCATGCCCTGCTGCTGCGGCGGCATACCCTGCTGCTGGTCCTGGGGCTCCGGAGGCTTGCGCATGTTCTGCTGGTTCTGGGCAGCAGCGCGCGTGGCCGCGGCCAGCTTGGCGCGCAGGTCCTCGTTCTCGCGGAGCAGTCGGGTCAGTTCGGCTTCGACCTCGTCGAGGAAGGCATCGACCTCGTCCTCGTCATAGCCTTCTCGGAGGCGGACGGTCGTGAACTGCTTGTTCCGCACGTCCTCGGGGGTCAACGGCATCTCTTCACCTCAACGTAGTCGTCGGCATTCGGCAAGACGGTAGTTCACATCGCTCACAGCCGGCTCACGATCGAGATCAGGATGTAGACGATGATCATCAGTACGAAGAAGGACAGGTCGAGCGCCACGCCCCCGAGACGCAGCGGCGGGATGACCCGCCGCAGAAGCTTGAGCGGTGGATCGGTGACAGTGTAGGTGGCCTCCAGAACGACCACCATCGCCTTGCCGGGTTGCCATGAGCGGGCGAACTGGAAGACGTAGTCCATGACCAACCGGAAGATGAGCACGATGAGGAAGACCATCAGCGCGATGTAGACGACATCCAGGACCACGCTCATGTTCGGTGCTTCCCTCTCCCCTGCTTGATGCTCTCTGGTGCTGCTGTTTCCGGTGGTGCGTCTCAGCTCTGGTTGAAGAACCCGCCCTCTGCGATGCGGGCCTTGTCCTCCGCCGTGACATCGACGTTAGCAGGAGACAGCAGGAACACCTTCTGCGTCACCCGCTCGATGCTGCCGTGAAGACCAAACACCAAACCTGCCGCAAAGTCGACAAGTCGCTTCGCGTCTGTGTCGTCCATCTCAGTCAGATTCATGATCACCGGGGTGCCCTCACGGAAGTGTTCCCCGATGGTACGGGCCTCGTTGTAGGTCCGGGGGTGCAGCGTGGTGATCCGGTACGGCTCTCGTTCCGACACGACCTTGGGCATGATCACCGGTGCGTTCTTCTCCAGGGACTGACGTTCTTGTGTGATGGATGCCACGGGCGCGATACGCGCGGGGCGTCCGGATTCCGCGGCGAGCGAAGTGGATCGGGCGACCGGTTCGCGGGGCGCCGGCGGCTGCACGATACGCACTTCTTCGTCCCTTTGGGACTGATGTGCACCGTGCGACTGGTGCGACGGTTCGTGCCGTCGGTGGTCACGCTCGGGCTCCGGGTCGAGCTCGGGTTCGAAGTCGTCATCGGGGTCGAAGCCCCGGCCGTCGTACCCATCGTCCTCCACGAGGCCGAGGTAGACCGCCATCTTGCGCATCGCGCCGGCCATGCTCTGAGTCCTCCGCTCTGTGGTGGATCAGCTGACGACTGCCAAGTCCCGCGATCCACGTGGTCCTTACGCCCGCCTTTCGACGGCAATGACCATATTTTCTGCTGTGGTCCGACTTCCTGGCGACGTTACCCGAGCCTGGGGCGGACTCCGAGTACCGCGGTGCCGACGCGCACATGTGTCGCCCCTGCCGCAACGGCTTCCTCGAGGTCCGCACTCATCCCTGCCGAGACCATGTTCGCAGTCGGATGGCCTCGGCGCAGGTCAGTCGACAAATCCATCAGCCGCTCGAACGCCGCCCGTTGGCGTCCCGCGTACTCACCGGTCAGGGGTGCGACGGTCATCAGTCCGTCAAGCCGAAGCCCCGGCGACTCCGCGACGAGGTCCGCCAACTCCCCGATTCCGCCGGGCGCCACGCCACCCCGCTCGCCCCGCGCGCTCTCGCCCGCGTCGAGCGCGACCTGGATGAGGCAGCCGACCTCGCGCCCGGCCCGTACGGCCTCCCTCGACAGGGCCGTCACCAGCTTCGAACGGTCGACGGACTGCACGACATCCGCGTAACCGACCACGGAACGCACCTTGTTGGTCTGCAACTGACCCACGAAGTGCCATGAAAGGGGCAGATCCGAGCACGCCGCGGCCTTCGGCGCCGCGTCCTGGTCACGGTTCTCGGCGACGTGGCGCACGCCCAGTTCCGACAGGAGCCGCACATCGCCCGCCGGGTAGGTCTTGGTGACCACGATGAGGGTCACTTCCTCCCGCTTGCGTCCGGCGGCCACGCACGCGGCGGTGATGCGCTCCTCCACCTTCGCCAGGTTTGCGGCGAGTTCGCCCTTACGGTCCGTCATGTGCCCTCAGTCCAGCCAGACATAGCCCGCGAGTCGCCCCGTGGCGCGGTCGCGGCGGTACGAGAAGTGGTCCTGCGACTCCCGCGTGCACACCGGCGACTGCTCCCGGTCGTGCACCCCGAGCCGCTCGAGCTGCGCGTGCACCCCGGCGGTCACGTCGACCGCCGGTGTTCCCCAGCTCGTCTCGGCGTAGGCGGCCGGCTCGACGGCGGCCACCTCGGCGCGCATCGCCTCCGGCACCTCGTAGCACCGGCCGCAGACGGCGGGCCCGGTGCGGGCGACGATCCGCGACGGCTCGGCGCCGAGTTCCACCATGGCCCGTACGGCGGCGGGGACGACCCCCGCGACCATGCCGGGCCGGCCGGCGTGGGCCGCGGCGGCGACCCCGGCGACCGGGTCGGCGAGGAGGACGGGTGTGCAGTCGGCGGTCAGGACGGCGAGCGCGAGCCCGCGGCGGGCCGTGACGACCGCGTCGACGTCGGGCGCGGGCCGCTCGCCCCACGGCCCGTCCACCGCGGCCACGTCCTTGCCGTGCACCTGGTTCATCCAGACGACCAGTGCGGGGTCCAGGCCGAGCGACTTGGCGGCCAGTTCCCGGTTGGTCCGGACCGCCTCGGCGTCGTCGCCGACCGCTCCGCCGAGGTTGAGCTCCTCATACGGAGCGGCGCTCACCCCGCCCCACCGGTCGGTGAAGGCGAAGTGCGCGCCGCTCACGTGTCCGTGCTGTCCTATCACTTCAGGAAGTCCGGCACGTCCAGTTCCTCGGCCGCGCTGTCCGAGTAGGTCCGCGACGGCGGGACCGGCGGCGGGGCGACCGGGAGCTCGGCCACCGGCTCGGGCGCCGGCTCCGGCTCCTCCTTCGGCGTGACGCTGCCGAGCGAGCCGAAGGACGGGCGGCTCTCGGGCTGCCGCACCGGAGCGGGCTCCTCGCGGCGGGCCGAGGACGAGGTCGAGCCGAGGACGTTGTCCCGGCGGGCCGGCGGCTGGCCGCCGTCGAAGCCGGCGGCGATCACGGTGACGCGGACCTCGTCGCCGAGGGCGTCGTCGATGACCGCGCCGAAGATGATGTTGGCCTCGGGGTGGGCGGCCTCGGAGACCAGCTGGGCGGCCTCGTTGATCTCGAAGAGGCCGAGGTCGGAGCCGCCGGAGATGGAGAGCAGCACGCCCCGGGCGCCGTCGATGGACGCCTCCAGGAGCGGCGAGGAGATCGCCATCTCGGCGGCGGCCACCGCGCGGTCGTCGCCGCGGGCCGAGCCGATGCCCATGAGGGCCGAGCCGGCCTCGGACATGACCGACTTGACGTCGGCGAAGTCGAGGTTGATGAGGCCGGGGGTGGTGATGAGGTCCGTGATGCCCTGGACACCGGAGAGCAGGACCTGGTCCGCCGACTTGAAGGCGTCCAGGACGGAGACCTGGCGGTCCGAGATGGACAGCAGCCGGTCGTTGGGGATGACGATGAGGGTGTCGACCTCTTCGCGGAGTTCGGCGATGCCGTCCTCGGCCTGGTTCGCGCGGCGCCGCCCCTCGAAGGTGAACGGGCGCGTGACCACGCCGATGGTGAGGGCGCCCAGGGAGCGTGCGATGTTGGCCACGACGGGCGCGCCGCCGGTGCCGGTGCCGCCGCCTTCACCGGCCGTCACGAAGACCATGTCGGCCCCCTTGAGGACCTCCTCGATCTCCTCGCGGTGGTCCTCGGCGGCCTTGCGGCCGACGGCCGGGTTGGCTCCGGCGCCGAGTCCGCGGGTGAGTTCGCGGCCGACGTCGAGCTTGACGTCGGCGTCGCTCATCAACAGCGCCTGCGCGTCGGTGTTGATGGCGATGAACTCGACGCCCTTGAGACCGACCTCGATCATCCGGTTGATGGCATTGACACCACCGCCGCCGACACCGATGACTTTGATGACTGCGAGGTAGTTCTGCGGTGCTGCCACGTCGAAGGCCTCTCGCCTCGAGTTACGTGTCGCCGTTTCGCGGTGATCCGCGCTGCGGCGACTGATGCCGAATGGGACGGTCCGTTTCGCCGACCCGAACCCTAACCCTGAAGTTTAGGGTTACCAGTGTGTCTGTTCCTTGGAGTCTTCTGAACAGGACACTAAGTCGACAAGTGGCGCCCGTTCAACGAACACGCCGAACCTCCCGTTTTTCTTTTCACCCTATGTGATCAGCCGTGTCGCTGCCCAACCAGGGTGCTGGCCTGCGCGGATGTGCGTCAACTCCCCGATGACGCAGGGGCCGTGGGCACGCTGACGTCGAAGTGCCGTGCATCCGGGGAGGCTTTCATGAGGGCGGTGATGGTACGAGCCTTCTCGGCACCCCTCTCAGCGCTCCCCCACACGACCGCGCGGCCGCCGCTCAACTCCAGCGAGATGTCGTCATAAGAACGGACCTTGAGGGTCCGGGTGTCGCGTGCGACGGCGGCCGGGAGGTCGCCGGCGACCTTCACCGCCTCGCGCACGAGCCGGTCCTCGCCGAAGCGGCGCAGGCTCGCGGAGGCCGAACTCGAGGAGGACGTCGCCAATTCGAGGAGAGGCACGCCTTGAGGAGCTACGGAAACCGTGGCGAAACGGACGCCTTCGTCGTCCACTTCCACGAAGTTCCGCCCCTTTTGAACCAGCAGAACCGGAATGCGTTCGGTCACGTTCAGGTCGATTCCATGGGGCCAGGAACGGACCACGTCCACCGTGTCGACGCGCGGCAGTTCGGCGCGCAGACGCGCCTCGATCGCGGCGGTGTCGACCGAGACGATCGGCGCCCCGACGGGGACGTCGGCGGCCTCGCGCACCTGCTGCGGCGTCAGGACCCGCGTGCCGGAGACGGAGACCCGGTCCACGCGCAGCCACTGCGAGCCGTACAGCACCCAGACGACGCCCGCCCCGAGGAGGACGACGGCCAGCGTGAGGGTGATGATCATACGAAGCCGGCGCGGGCCCAGCCTCCGGACGAGGGGCGGGCCGGACGACTCCTGCTGGCGTGCACCGCGTTCGGCGGTGGTGGGTCCGGCCACGCGCGCTCCTTTCCGTGGCTCGGTTCACCTCCGGGGCGCCTCGGCCGGTGTCGAGAGCCCGACCGTGCTCAGCCCTTCGGGCCTCCGCGCGCTCTCCCTCTCGACGCCGACGCGCCCCTTCGGCTCACTCGCCGGTGCGTTCCTAGTGCTGGCGCGAGGCGATCGCCTCGTACACCATGCGGACGAGCAGGTCGTCCGCGTCCCGGCGGCCGAACTCGCCGGCGGCGCGGGACATCTCGTACAGCCGGTGCGGGTCGGCGAGCACGGGCAGGACGTTCTCCCGGACCCACTCCGGGGTCAGTTCCGCGTCGTCGACCAGGAGGCCGCCGCCGGCCTTCACCACCGGCTGGGCGTTCAGCCGCTGTTCGCCGTTGCCGATGGGCAGCGGGACGTAGGCGGCCGGGAGTCCGACGGCGGAGAGTTCGGCGACGGTCATCGCGCCCGCGCGGCAGAGCATCATGTCGGCCGCGGCGTACGCGAGGTCCATCCGGTCCACGTAACTTACCGGGATGTACGGGGGCATTCCCGGCATCTGCTGCACGTGCGGCAGTTCGTTCTTCGGGCCGACCGCGTGCAGGATCTGGATGCCGGCCTGCTGGAGCCAGGGAGCGACCTGCTGGACGACCTCGTTGAGGCGGCGGGCGCCCTGCGAGCCGCCGGAGACGAGCAGCGTCGGCAGGTTCGGGTCGAGGCCGAACAGGGCGCGGGCCTCGGGCCGCGCGGCGGCACGGTCCAGGGTGGCGATCGAGCGGCGCAGCGGGATGCCGATGTAGCGCGCGTTGCGCAGCTTGCTGTCCGGGGTGGAGACGGCGACCTGGGCGGCGTACCGGGAGCCGATCTTGTTGGCCAGTCCCGGGCGGGCGTTGGCCTCGTGGATGACGATCGGCACGCCCAGACGCTTGGCGGCGAGGTAGCCGGGCAGGGCCACGTAGCCGCCGAAGCCGACCACGGCGTCGGCCTTGGTGCGCTCCAGGATCTGCTCGGTCGCCTTGATCGTGCCGCGCAGCCGGCCCGGGACGGTGATCAGCTCGGGGGTGGGCTTGCGCGGCAGCGGAACCGCCGGGATCAGCGCCAGCTCGTAGCCCCGCTGGGGAACGAGCGTGGTCTCCAGGCCGCGCTCGGTGCCCAGGGCCGTGATCCCCACGGTGGGGTCCTGCCTGCGCAGGGCGTCCGCGAGGGCGAGCGCGGGCTCGATGTGGCCGGCGGTCCCCCCACCAGCGAGTACGACATGCACCGAAATTCACCGCTCTCCGGACGAGCGTGCCGCTGAGGCACGCCGTCGCATCGTGTTCCATCTCCGGGGCCCGGTGAGGCCCCCAGCCCCCCGCTTTCTACCAAAGCGGGGGTGCCGCATCGCAAGCGCCGCCCGCGCAGCGGGCTCGTCGCGTGCGAAGGCGATCAGCAGCCCGATGGCGAACATGGTCGGCAGCAGGGCGGATCCCCCGTAGGAGAACAGCGGGAGGGGGACGCCGGCGATCGGCAGCAGGCCGAGCACCGCACCGATGTTGATCACGGCCTGGGCCGTGATCCAGGTGGTCACGCCTCCCGCGGCATACCTCACGAAGGGGTCCTCCGTGCGTCCGGCCACGCGGATACCCGCATAGCCTAGAGCCGCGAACAGGGCGAGGACCGACAGCGTCCCCGACAGGCCCAGTTCCTCACCGGTGACGGCGAAGATGAAGTCGGTGTGCGCTTCGGGGAGTTGACCCCATTTCTCCACACTCGCCCCGAGTCCGGAGCCGAAGATCCCGCCGGAGGCGAGGGCGTAGATGCCGTGCACGGCCTGCCAGCAGGCGTCGCCCGGGCCGGGATCGGTGGCGCCGATGCACTGCAGCCGCGCCATGCGGTTGGGGCTGGTCCTGATGAGGACCATGCCGATCGCCGCCGCGACCGCGAGCACACCGACGAAGAGCCGGGTGGGCGCGCCCGCCAGCCACAGCAGGCCGAACAGGATCGCCGTCAGGATGATCGCCGTCCCCATGTCGCCGCCGAGCATGATCAGCCCGAGCAGCATGAAGGCGACCGGGACGAGCGGCACCAGCATGTGCTTCCACTGCGCGAGCAGCTTCTTGTCCTGCTTGCGGGCCAGCAGGTCGGCGCCCCACAGCACCAGCGCGAGCTTGCCGAACTCGCTGGGCTGGATCTGGAAGGAGCCGCCGAGTGAGATCCAGTTCTGGTTGCCGTTGACGGCCATCCCTATCCCCGGCACCTGCACCAGGGCCATCAGACAGACGGCGCCGGTGAGGATCGGGTAGGCCAGTGCCCGGTGCAGCTTCACCGGCATCCGGGAGGCGATCAGCAGCAGCACCCCGCCGATCACGGCCGCCAGGAACTGTTTGCGGAAGAAGAACGACCCCGGCAGCGACATCTGCAGCGCGGTGATCTGCGAGGCCGAGTAGACCATCACCAGACCCAGCACGGTGATCAGCAGACTGCCGCCGAGGATCAGGTAGTACGCGGTCAGCGGCCGGTCCCAGGCCTTGCGCGCCCGCGTGTACAGCCGCAGGACGGGGTTGTCGACGGCGGACCGCGCCGCGGGCCTGCGGACGGCCCGTCGAGCGGGCGGCCGGCCGGTACGGCTACTGGGCATCGGCACTCACCGCCCTGCCGTCCGGCACGGTGCCGAGCGGGCTGCGGTGAGCCGCCGACGGGAAACCGGCCACATCCGAGTCACGCGTCCCTCCAAGGGTCCCGGAGCAACCGTCGCGGCCGAGACCCGCCGTCAGGCGCCCGCGCCGAGTTCGCGAACGGCCTCCGCGAACGCGTCACCGCGCTGGTTGTAGTTGGCGAACATGTCCATGGAGGCGCAGGCCGGGGCGAGCAGTACCGTGTCGCCTTCGACGGCGAGGCGCCGGGCCTCCTGGACAGCCGCGAGCATCGCCCCAGTGTCGGTCCGGTCGAGGTCGACGACGGGTACTTCGGGGGCGTGTCGCGTCAACGCTTCACGGATCAGGGCTCGATCGGCGCCGATGAGCACGACCCCGCGAAGCCGCCGCGCCGACTTGGCGACCAGCTCGTCGAAGGTCGCGCCCTTGGCGAGTCCGCCGGCGATCCACACGATCGACTCGTACGCCGCCAACGAGGCTTCCGCCGCGTGGGTGTTGGTGGCCTTGGAGTCGTCGACGTACGCGACGCCGTCCAGGTCCGCGACGAGGGCGATGCGGTGCGCGTCCGGGGTGAAGGCCCGCAGGCCGTCCCGTACGGCCCTGGCGGGCACTCCGAAGGCGCGCGCGAGGGCCGCCGCCGCAAGGGCGTTGGCGATGTTGTGCGGGGCCGGCGGGTTGACGTCGGAGATCTCGGCGAGTTCCTGGGCGTTCTTCTGCCGGTTCTCGACGAAGGCGCGGTCGACCAGGATGCCCTCGACGACACCGAGTTGGGAGGGACCGGGCGTGCCGAGCGTGAACCCGACGGCCCGGCAGCCCTCCTCGACGTCCGCCTCGCGCACCAGGTCCTCGGTGGCTTTGTCGGCGACGTTGTAGACGCAGGCCACCCGATTTCCCTCGTAGACACGGCCTTTGTCCCTGGCGTACGCCTCCATGGAGCCGTGCCAGTCGAGGTGGTCGGGGGCGAGGTTGAGCACGGCGGCCGAGTGGGCGCGCAGGGAGGGCGCCCAGTGGAGCTGGTAGCTGGAGAGCTCCACGGCCAGGACGTCGTACCGCTCCTCGCCCAGGACCGCGTCCAGCAGCGAGACGCCGATGTTCCCGACGGCGGCCGTGCGCAGGCCCGCCGCCTTCAGGATGGAGGCGAGCATCTGGACGGTCGTGGTCTTGCCGTTGGTGCCGGTGACGGCGAGCCAGGGCGCCGCGTCGGGTCCCCTGAGCCGCCAGGCGAGTTCGACGTCGCCCCAGACCGGTACCCCGGCCTCGTGCGCCGCCGCGAACAGCGGCTTGTCCGGCTTCCAGCCGGGGGCGGTGACGATCAGCTCGGTGCCCTCGGGCAGGGTCGCCCCGTCACCGAGGCGCACGGTGATGCCGAGCGCCTCCAGCTCCTCGGCCTGGGCACGCGCGCGTGCGTCGTCGCCGTCGTTGACGACGGTGACCTTCGCGCCGAGCCCGTGCAGCACCTTGGCCGCCGGGACGCCGGAGACGCCGAGCCCGGCGACGGTGACGTTCTTGCCCTGCCAGTCGGTCACTTGTCTGCTGCCCATCCCGCGTAGAAGAGACCCAGTCCGACGATCACACAGATGCCCTGAATGATCCAGAAGCGGACCACGACGAGGACTTCGGACCAGCCCTTGAGTTCGAAGTGGTGCTGGAGTGGCGCCATCCGGAAGACGCGCTTGCCGGTCAGGCGGAACGAACCGACCTGGATGACCACCGACATGGTGATGAGGACGAACAGACCGCCCAGGATGGCCAGCAGCAGCTCGGTGCGGGAGCAGATCGCGAGACCCGCGAGCACACCGCCGAGCGCCAGCGAACCGGTGTCGCCCATGAAGATCTTGGCCGGCGAGGTGTTCCACCACAGGAAGCCGAGGCAGGCGCCCATCAGCGCGGCGGAGACGACCGCGAGGTCGAGCGGGTCGCGCACCTCGTAGCAGGCGGCCGGGTTGGTCAGCGTCTCGCCGTTGGCGCAGGACTCCTGGTACTGCCACACGCCGATGAAGGTGTACGCGCCGAAGACCAGGACGGACGCGCCGGTGGCGAGGCCGTCGAGACCGTCGGTGAGGTTCACGCCGTTGGACATCGCGAGGATCATGAACAGCGCCCAGACCACGAACAGCACCGGGCCGATGGTCCAGCCGAAGTCCGTGATGAACGACAGCTTCGTGGAGGCCGGCGTGTTGCCGCGGGCGTCCGCGAACTGCAGCGAGAGCACGGCGAAGGCGATGCCGCCGAGCAGCTGGCCGGCCATCTTCGCCTTGGCCCGCAGACCCAGCGAACGCCGCTTGACGATCTTGATGTAGTCGTCCAGGAAGCCGACCAGGCCCATGCCGACCATCAGGCCGAGCACCAGCAGGCCGGAGTAGGTCGGCGGCTTGCCCGTGATGAGCTTCGACAGGAAGTACGCCGCGACCGTCGCCAGGATGAAGGCGATGCCGCCCATCGTCGGCGTTCCGCGCTTGCTGGCGTGCTCGCGCGGACCGTCGTCACGGATGTACTGACCGTAGCCCTTGCGCGCGAGCAGCTTGATCAGCAGCGGGGTGCCGACCAGCGTCAGGAAGAGGCCAATGACACCCGCGAACAGGATCTGCTTCATCATCGGGCGGAAACCTCACCCTCGGCACCGGACGCGAGCAGCGCCTGGGCGACGCTCTCCAGTCCGACCGAACGGGACGCCTTCACGAGTACGACGTCTCCCGGGCGCAACTCGCTGCGCAACAGGTCGACCGCCGCCTGTGCGTCGGACACGTGCACCGACTCCTCACCCCACGAACCCTCGTTATATGCGCCCAGTTGCAGCCAGGCGGCTTCCCTGCCCCCGACCGCGACGAGCTTGCTGACGTTGAGCCGGACGGCGAGCCGTCCGACCGCGTCGTGCTCGGCGAGCGCCTCGTCCCCGAGCTCGGCCATCTTGCCGAGCACCGCCCAGGTCCGCCGCCCCTTGGCCATCGCCGCCAGCGCACGCAGAGCAGCTCGCATGGATTCGGGGTTCGCGTTGTAGGCGTCGTTGACGATCGTCACGCCGTCCGGGCGCTCGGTGACCTCCATCCGCCAGCGGGAGAGGGAGCCCGCCTCGGAGAGCGCGGTGGCGATCTCTTCCGCGGACATGCCCAGCTCATGGGCGACGGCGGCCGCGGCGAGCGCGTTCGACACGTGGTGCTCACCGTACAGGCGCATGGTCACATCGCTTGCACCGGAGGGTGTGTGAAGGCTGAAGGCGGGCTGTCCGCTGTCCGTGAGTCGCACGTTCTCGGCGCGTACGTCCGCTTCGCCGGACTCTCCGAAAAGGAGCACCTTCGCCGTCGTTCGGGCGGCCATGGCCCGGACCAAGGGGTCGTCCGCGTTGAGGATCGCGACGCCGCCGTCGTCGGCGGAGGGGAGGGACTCGACCAGCTCGCCCTTCGCCTGGGCGATCTGCGCACGGCCGCCGAACTCGCCGATGTGGGCGGTGCCGACGTTGAGGACGAGTCCGATCCTGGGAGGCGTGAGGCCGGTGAGGTAGCGGATGTGGCCGATGCCGCGGGCGCCCATCTCCAGGACGAGGAACTTCGTCTCCTCGGTGGCCGACAGGGCGGTCAGCGGCAGCCCGATCTCGTTGTTGAGCGAGCCGGGCGTGAACACCGTCGGCGCCTTGCGCCCCAGCACCTGGGCGATGAGGTCCTTGGTGCTGGTCTTGCCGGCCGAGCCGGTGAGGGCGACGAGGGTCGCCCCGAGCTTGCGCACGACGTGGCGCGCGAGGGCGCCCAGCGCCGCCTGGACGTCGTCCACCACGATCGCGGGCACGCCGACGGGGCGCGACGCCAGAACGGCCGCCGCGCCCGCTTCCACGACCGCCTGCGCGAAGTCGTGGCCGTCGACGCGCTCGCCGACGAAGGCGACGAAGAGGCTGCCGGGCTCCACCTCACGGGAGTCCCGGACCACCGGCCCGGTGACTTCCACGGTGGGATCCGGTATGTCGTGCGTCTGCCCGCCGACGACTGCTGCGATCTCGGCGAGGGAGAGGGCGATCACAAGTTCATCCCTGGGTCTTCTGGATAGCTTCGCGAAGCACCTGGCGGTCGTCGAACGGACGGACCACACCGGCGATGTCCTGGCCCTGCTCGTGGCCCTTGCCCGCGACCAGCACGGTGTCCCCGGGCTGCGCGCGGCCGACGGCGGCGGCGATCGCGGCGGCCCGGTCCTCGAAGAGCTGGACCTCGCCGCGCTCGTGGGCCGGCACGGACGCGGCGCCCTGGAGCATGGTCGCGAGGATCGCGAGGGGGTCCTCGGAGCGGGGGTTGTCGGAGGTCAGTACGGCGGTGTCGGCGAGCCGGGCCGCGGCGGCGCCCATCGGCGCGCGCTTGGTGACGTCGCGGTCGCCTCCGCACCCGAGCACGACGTGCAGCCGGCCCTTGGTGACCTTGCGCAGCGCCTTGAGCACCGACTCGACGGCGTCCGTCTTGTGCGCGTAGTCGACGACCGCGAGGTAGGGCTGCCCGGCGTCCACCCGCTCCAGCCGGCCCGGCACACCCGGCACGGCGGCGACACCGTCGGCGGCGGCCTGCGGGTCGAGACCGGCGACGGCGAGCGCGACGATCGCGGCGAGGGTGTTGGCCACGTTGAAGGGGCCGGCGATCGGCGACTTCGCGGCGATCCGCTCACCCTTCGGGCCGACCACGGTGAAGGTCGAGTCCATGGGTCCGACCCGCACGTCCACGGCACGCCAGTCGGCGTCGGGGTGGCCCTCGGCGGAGAAGGTGACGACCGGGACCTCGGCCTCCCGGACCAGTCGGCGGCCGTACTCGTCGTCGAGGTTGACCACGCCCAGTCTGCTGCGTTTGCGCGTGAACAGCTGTGCCTTGGCCCGGAAGTAGTCCTCCATGTCGGAGTGGAACTCCATGTGCTCCGGGCTGAGGTTGTTGAAGACGGCGATGTCGAAGACGCAGCCGTCGACCCGGCCGAGGACCAGGGCGTGGCTGGAGACCTCCATCGCGACCGCCTCGACGCCGCGCTCGCGCATGACGGCGAAGAGGGCCTGGAGGTCGGTGGCCTCGGGGGTGGTGCGCTCGGACTTGATGCGCTCGTCGCCGATGCGCATCTCGACGGTGCCGATGAGACCGGTGGCGCGGGCGGTCTTCAGCCCGCCCTCGACCAGATACGCGGTCGTGGTCTTGCCGGAAGTGCCGGTGATGCCGATCTGGAGCAGGTCACGGCCCGGATGGCCGTAGATGGTGGCGGCCAGCTCGCCCATCCGCCCGCGCGGGTCGTCGACGACCAGGGCCGGAAGACCGGTCGCGGCGGCGCGCTCGGCGCCGGTCGGGTCGGTCAGGACGGCGGCCGCGCCCAGGCCGGCGGCCTGGGTGACGAAGTCGGCGCCGTGCAGACGGGCGCCCGGCAGGGCGGCGTACAGGTCACCGGGGCGGACGGCGCGCGAGTCGTGGGTGATTCCCGTGACCTCGACGCCCCGCGCGGCGTCCGAAGTAGTGACACCCAGCTGATCGGCGAGCTCCGCGAGGGGTGTGGCGGAGACCTGAACCGGTCGCGGCGGTCCCGGATATGTCACGGAAGCGCCCTTCTGGGTGATGTGGGACTGATCAGCGTGTGGCACGGCGGTGAGCGTACCGGGCACACCCGCCTGCGGGCGAAGTGAGGCCGAGGGCGGGGCCCCGGGCGGGGTCTGGTTCCCGGGTTCGGGGGTGATCATGGTCACGGACTGGTTTCCTGGCTGGTTCGGCGCTGCACACGGGCGGGCTGCGGGGCGGGGGGTTCCGTAGGCGGGTTTCCGTAGGCGGGTGTTTCGGAGGGCGGGTTCCGGAAGGGGGGTCCGCGGGTCAGGGGGCGAAGGAGACCGGGAGGTTGGCGGCCTTCGCCCCGGTCGGCGGCACCTGCAGGCTCTTCAGGGCGAACTCCATGACCTGCTTGAAGACGGGGCCGCAGATCTGGCCGCCGAAGTAGCTGCCCTTGGTGGCGTTCTGGATCGCGCAGTAGACGGTGACGCGCGGTTTGTCGGCCGGCGCGAAACCGGCGAACGACGACGTGTACCCGTTGTACCTGCCGGTGGCCGGATCCACGCGGTTGGCCGTGCCGGTCTTGCCCGCCACCCGGTAGCCGGGGATGCGGGCCTTGGTGCCGGTGCCCTCCTCGTCGTCCACGACCGACTCCAGCATCTGGGCGAGGGTCTTGGCCGTCTTCTCGCTGACCACCCGCGTCTTCTGCGGGTCCTGGGCCGGCGTGAAGCGTCCGTCGGGCCCCTTGGTGCCGCGCACCAGCGTCGGCTCGACGCGGACGCCGCCGTTGGCGATCGTCGAGTAGACGGAGGCCGCCTGGACCGCGTTGATGGACACGCCCTGGCCGAAAGGAATCGTGTACTGCTGCGAGGTGGACCACTGGTCCGGCGGGGCGAGGATGCCCTTGGTCTCGCCCGGGAAGCCGAGCCCGGTGTAACCGCCGATGCCGAACTTGCGCAGGTAGGAGTAGAGGACCTTGTTCGCCTGCGGCTGGGTCTTGCCCAGTTGGCCGGTGGCGAGGATGGTGCCGATGTTGCTGGACTTGGCGAGCACGCCGTTGAGCGTGAGGTACCAGGTCGGATGGTCGATGTCGTCCTGGAAGAGCCGGTCGCCGCGGTGCAGCCGGTTGGGCACGGTGACGCGCGTCAGCGGGGTGGCGACGTTCTCCTCCAGCACGGCCGCCATCGACATGACCTTGGCGGTGGAGCCGGGCTCGTAGGCGTCCTGGAGGGCCGCGTTGCCGAGCGCCTCGGGCTCCGCGTCGGACAGGTCGTTGGGATCGAAGCCCGGCGAGTTGGCCATGGCGAGGATCTCGCCGGTGCGGGTGTCCTGGACGATGACGTAGCCGCGGTCCGCCCTGGACTTCTCCACCTGCTCGGTGATGGCGTTCTGCGCGGCCCACTGGATGTCGCGGTCGATCGTCAGCTCGACGTCGGAGCCGGGCACGGCCGGGGTCTCGGTGGAACCCGCGGTGGGCACCTGGCGGCCGCCGGACTGGGCGTAGCGGATCTTGCCGTCCTTGCCCGCCAGGGTCGCGTTCAGCTGCTGCTCGATGCCGCCGCCCCCCTTGCCGTCGGCGTTGACCCAGCCCAGTATCCCGGCGGCGATGTCGCCGTTGGGGTACACGCGCTTGCTGCTCGGCACGGAGAAGACGCCGGCGAGGACGTTGACCGTGGAGCTGTCCGTCTCGGACTTGCTGGCGAGCGCGGACTTCAGGTCCTTGATCTGCTTCCACACCTGCGGGGTCTGCCGGCTCGCCAGCTTGGCGTAGCGCACCGTCCTGTCCTTCGGCCGCAGCTTCGCGACCAGGTCGGACTGCTCCTGGCCGAGGATCGGCGCGAGGAGCGCGGCCGCCCGCTCGGGTCCGTCGCCGATCTTCAGCTGCTCGCGCGCGAACATCGTCGGGTCGGCCGTGATGTCGTACGCGTCCTCGCTGGTCGCCAGGGCCACACCGGCACGGTCGGTGATCTCGCCGCGCTCGGCGGCCAGCACCTGCCCGACGTACCGGTTCTGCCCCGCCTTGGCGGCGTACGTGCTCGCGTCGACGGCCTGCACCTGGAGCAGCCGGACGACGAAGGCGACCAGCACCAGGGTCAGCGCGAGGCCGACCATGCGCAGGCGGGGGCGGGGGCTCCCGAGCCGGATGACGCGGGGAGCGGGGGGACGCGGCGCGGCCGGCCGGCGGGCGGGCCGGGCACCGGGTCCGGGGCGCCGCTGACCGGACACCTGCCGGGAAGGCCGGGCAGGGCCGGGAACACGCCGGCGCGGCGGTTGCCTGTCGGACACTTCCGTCACCTACCGGGGGTCGTGAGGGTGGCTGCGGTCGGGGAGTCGATCGGCACGGCCGCCGCCGGGTACGGGGCCTCCGCGGAGGCGCCCGGGAGGCGCCCCGCCAGGGCCGCGCAGCCGGCGCCGGCACGCTTCCGGCCGGACAGGGGCCGGACGGGCCGCGCCTCGCCGGGGAGCCTCCAGGGCGGCGGCTGCTTGTCGGGCACGTCCGTCACCTGCCCGGGGTCGTCGGGGCGGCCGCGGCCGGCGTGAGGGCCGGCGCGGGTGCCGGCGGGTACGGGTCCCTCCGTGCGGCGCTCGGGACGGGAGCCGCCGCCGGCGAGTCCTTCGGGGACCCGCTCCGGACAGGCACCGCCGGAAACGGGTCCGCGGGGCGGGTGCGTCGCCGGGCCGCCGCCGGTCGGGACGGCCGGGCGGGGCCGGGCACGCGCCGGCGCGGCGGCTGCCTGTCGGGCACGTCCGTCACCTGCCCGGGGTCGTCGGGGCCGTGGTCGGGACGGGCGCCGCCGGGTAGGCGCCGCCCGCGGAGGCGTCCGGGGCGGGCGTCTGCGCAGGCGGCGCATCGGTCGCGAGGGCCTCGGGCGGGCGTACGGCCATGGGGCTCTCCGCCGGGGACAGCGGTGCGGCCTCCGAGGGCACGCCCTTCACGGTGCCGTCGGGGGCGAGGAAGGCGGGGTCGCCGCCGGGGACCATGCCGAGTTCGCGGGCGCGGCGCTGGAGTGCGTCCGGGGCGGAGTAGGAGTCGATGTCCCGCTGGAGCGCCTGTTCCTCGTCGGTGAGGCTCTTGGTGTCCTTCTGCAGGTCGTCCATTTGGAACGACCCTTCGCTGAGCGCTGAGTTCAGCACGAGCAGACCGATCAGGCCACCGCCGAGAAGCAGGACGACCAGGAGGACGAACGGGGTGCGGGCGGCCTGGCGCGGGCCCGCCGGGAAGAGGCGCGCGAGACGGGCGGCCCTTCCTTTCAACCGGGGCTTCCTGTTCACTCGCCCTCCCCTGCGTCGGAGTCACGAACCCACTCGGGCGGGAGTGTCTCCCGGCACGCCCGCCTCACGCCCCTCACTCCACGTCCTCCCTGATGCGCTCGGCCCCGCGCAGCCGTGCCGGGGCGGCCCTCCGGTTCTCGGCGACCTCCTCCTCGGTGGGAAGTTCGGCACCGCGCGTGAGCAGCTTGAGCCGCGGCTGGTAGCGCTCGGGCACGACCGGCAGCCCGGGCGGCGCGGTGGAGGCCGCTCCGGCCGCGAACACCTGCTTGACCAGCCGGTCTTCCAGCGAGTGGTACGACAGCACGGCGATCCGCCCCCCGACGTCGAGGGCCTTGACCGCGGCCGGGATCGCCCGTTCCAGGACGGCGAGTTCACCGTTGACCTCGATGCGCAGCGCCTGGAAGGTGCGCTTGGCCGGGTTGCCGCCGGTCCGCTTGGCGGCCTGCGGCAACGCGTCGCGGATCAGCTCGACGAGCCGCGCGCTGTTGGTGAACGGCTCCTTCTCCCGCTCGCGCACGATCGCGGAGACGATCCGCTTGGCCTGCTTCTCCTCGCCGTACGCCCGCAGGATGCGCACCAGTTCGCCGGCGGGGTAGGTGTTGAGGACCTCGGCGGCGCTGATGCCGGTCGTCTGGTCCATGCGCATGTCGAGCGGGGCGTCCTGGGCGTAGGCGAAGCCGCGCTCCGCCTCGTCGAGTTGCATGGAGGAGACCCCGAGGTCGAACAGGACGCCCTGCACGCGCGGGATGCCGAGGCGCCGGAGCACCTCGGGCAGTTCGTCGTACACGGCGTGGACGAGCGTGGCGCGCTCCCCGTACGGCGCCAGGCGCTCGCCGGACAGGCGCAGGGCCTCGGTGTCGCGGTCGAGGGCGACGAGCCGGGCCTCGGGGAATCGGGTGAGCAGCGCCTCGCTGTGCCCGCCCAGACCGAGGGTGCAGTCGACGACGACCGCTCCGGGCCGCTGGAGGGCGGGGGCCAACAGGTCCAGGCACCGCTGGAGCATCACCGGGACGTGCCGACTCTGTCCCTCTCGGCGCCCACCGCCCTCATTCACATGCGCTTCGCGCGCCATCCGACTCCGGGCCCTCTCAGATCCGGCGGGCCCGTACGCACCGCCGGGTCCCCGCCCGCTCGGGAAAGGGAGGCCGCCGGCGCCGGAAGCGTCAGCCGACCGGGAGCGGGAGGAGGCCGAACCGTACGTACGCGCCGCGCACGCGGGGAGATCTCCGGCTGCCGCGCCGGGGTCTCACGGGAATTCACCAGCAGGAAGATCGTCGCCTCCCGCTTCGCGTCACTTTAGTCCACCCTGTCTCGCGGTCAATCAACCGGCCTGCGCGTCGCGGCCCGGCGGGGGCCCGAAGCGGCGGGGCGACGGACTTCACCCGCCCGGACCCCCGCACTCCCCCCTGTGGCTTACCTCACAAGTGCGACGTGATGGCGCTCTTTTTCCCATCTCACAACAGGACCCGGAGGGCGGTGACCATTAACGTCGTCCTTATGACGACTTCCGCATCCGCACCCATCGAGTCCGAAGGCGCCATACGAGGCACCGTGACCGACCGCCTGGTCGAGGCGAACGAGCGGTACGCCGCCCAGTTCACCGATCCGGGCATGGACGCCCGTCCCGTCCTGCGCGTCGCGGTGGTGGCCTGCATGGACGCCCGCCTCGACCTGCACGCCGCGCTCGGCCTCGCACTCGGCGACTGTCACACGATCCGCAACGCGGGTGGTGTCGTCACCGACGACGTCATCCGCTCCCTCACCATCAGCCAGCGCAAGCTGGGCACCCGCAGCGTCGTTCTGATCCACCACACCGGGTGCGGCCTTGAGTCGATCACCGAGGATTTCCGTACCGATCTGGAGATGGAGGTCGGCCAGCGTCCCGCCTGGGCGGTGGAGGCGTTCCGGGACGTCGACCAGGACGTACGGCAGTCGATGCAGCGGGTGCGCACCTCACCGTTCCTGCTGCACACCGACGACGTGCGCGGCTTCGTCTTCGACGTGAAGACGGGTCTGCTGCGCGAGATCGACCCGGGGCAACCGTCTTAAGACCTGACATATCGCTGTCAGTTGTCCACAGGCGAGTGACACGAATCGGTAACGGCGGCAAGAATGCGGGAGTGGCGTCACGCGGAACTTTCCCCGTGTGGTGTCCGTGTTTCGGGGTGGGCCGGTCCGCACAGCAGAGCGTCGGCCCGGAAGAACGGGCCGAGGAGGGCCGGGTGACGACCTATGACGATCGAGCGAGCCTCACTGATCTGACCGCCACTGTGGAGCGTGTCCGCAGTTCGGTGGAAGGAGTGATCGAGGGCAAGCCCGAGGTCGTACGGCTTTCGCTGACCGTGCTGCTCGCCGAGGGACATCTTCTGATCGAGGATGTCCCCGGCGTCGGCAAGACCATGCTGGCGAAGGCGCTGGCGCGGTCCATCGACTGTTCGGTGCGGCGCATCCAGTTCACGCCCGACCTGCTGCCGTCGGACATCACCGGTGTGTCCATCTGGGACCAGCAGCGCCGTGACTTCGAGTTCAAGCCGGGCGCGATCTTCGCGCAGATCGTGATCGGCGACGAGATCAACCGCGCCTCGCCCAAGACGCAGTCCGCCCTGCTGGAGTCGATGGAGGAGCGCCAGGTCACCATCGACGGGCAGTCCTACGAGCTGCCCAGCCCCTTCATGGTGGTGGCCACGCAGAACCCGGTCGAGATGGAGGGCACCTACCCGCTGCCCGAGGCCCAGCGCGACCGGTTCATGGCCCGTGTCTCCATCGGCTACCCGAGCCCCGAGGCCGAGCTGCAGATGCTCGACGTGCACGGCGGGGTGAACCCGCTGGACGACCTCCAGCCGGTGGCGCACGCCCACGAGATCGTGAAGCTGATAGACGCCGTCCGCGGTGTCCACGTGGCCGAGTCGGTCCGGCGGTACGCGGTCGACCTGGTCGCCGCCACGCGCACCCACCCCGACCTCAGACTCGGCGCCTCCCCGCGCGCGACGCTGCACCTGCTGCGCGCGGCGAAGGCGTCCGCCGCCCTGAGCGGCCGGGACTACGCGCTGCCGGACGACGTGCAGAACCTCGCCGTGGCCGTCCTGGCGCACCGCCTGCTGCCCACCGCCCAGGCCCAGCTCAACCGCCGTACGTCGGAGCAGGTCGTCGAGGAGATCCTGCAGCGCACGCCGGTGCCCGCGGCGCCCCAGCAGCGCGCCTTCGGCCTCGGCGCCGGCACGCAAGGCTACGGCCAGCAGCCGCCGCGGAGGCTGTGATGGCCTCCGGAGGGACCGGGCAGGCGGAGACCGGCCGCGCCGAGAAGGGCGCCGTACGCACCGCCCTGGCCGGCCTCACCACCCGTGGCCGCTCCTTCCTGGCCGCCGGCATCGCGGCCGCGATCTGCGCGTACGTCCTCGGCCAGCCCGATCTGCTGCGGGTCGGGCTGCTGCTGGCCGCGCTGCCCCTGGTATGCGCGGCCGTCGTCTACCGCACCCGCTACCGGGTCGCCGGCAGCCGCCGGCTCTCCCCCGCACGCGTGCCGGCCGGCAGCGAGGCGCGGGTCCACCTGCGGATGGACAACGTCTCCCGGCTGCCCACCGGCCTGCTGATGCTCCAGGACCGGGTGCCGTACGTGCTCGGCCCGCGCCCCCGCTTCGTCCTGGACCGGGTGGAGGCGGGCGGCCGCCGCGAGGTCTCCTACCGGGTCCGGTCCGACCTGCGCGGCCGCTACCCGCTGGGCCCGCTCCAGCTGCGGCTCAACGATCCGTTCGGCATGTGCGAGCTGACCCGCTCCTTCTCGACGTACGACACGCTGACGGTGATCCCGCGCGTGGAGCCGCTGCCGCCGGTCCGGCTGACCGGAGAGGCCAAGGGGTACGGCGACGGGCGGCAGCGCTCGCTGGCGCTGGCCGGCGAGGACGACGTGATCCCGCGCGGCTACCGCTACGGCGACGACCTGCGCCGCGTGCACTGGCGCTCCACCGCCCGCTACGGCGAGCTGATGGTGCGCCGCGAGGAGCAGCCCCAGCGTTCGCGCTGCACGGTGCTCCTGGACACCCGTGGCCTGGCCTACGAGGGGGCGGGCCCCGACTCGGCCTTCGAGTGGGCGGTCTCGGCCACCGCGTCGGTGCTGGTGCACATGCTGGAGCGGGGTTTCTCGGTCCGGCTGCTGACCGACACGGGCACCTCGGTGCCCGGCGAGGGCGCCGACGGGTTCGCCGGGGCGAGCCAGGAGTCCGCCGACGCGGCCGGGCTGATGATGGACACCCTCGCGGTCGTCGACCACTCCGACGGAACCGGCCTGTCCCGGGCCTACGACGTGCTGCGCGGGGGGAACGAGGGGCTGCTGGTGGCCTTCCTCGGCGACCTCGACGAGGAGCAGGCCGCGGTGGCCGCGAAGATGCGCCAGCGCAGTGGAGGCGCGGTCGCCTTCCTGCTCGACGCCGACAGCTGGGGGCGTGAACCGTACGGCGTGCCCGATCCGGTGAACAGGACGGAGGAGCGGCTGCGGATGCTGCGCGAGGCGGGCTGGACGGCCGTGAGCGTGCCGCGGGGCGCTCCGCTGGACGAGCTGTGGCGCCAGGCGGACCGGGAGCGCTCCGGCGTGGTGACCGCGGGCGGGACGAGCGGAAGGGAGGCGGGATCATGAGCGGGCGGGCGCGCCTCACCCTGTGCTCGGCGGCGGCCACGCTGATGGCCTCCTGCGCCCTGCTGCCGCTGGTCGACCCGGCGACGTGGATCCTCCAGGCGGCGTTCCTGCTGGCGATCCAGTCCGGGGTGGGTGCGGCGGCCCGTCGCGTCCCGCTGGCCCGGCCCCTGACCGTGCTGGCCCAGGCCCTGGTCACGCTGGTGCTGCTGACCCTGGTGTTCGCCCGGGAGCACGCCCTCGCCGGGCTGGTCCCCGGCCCGGAGGCCTTCCAGCACTTCGCCGAGCTGCTCAGGTCGGGCGGGGACGACGTCGGGCGGTACGCGATCCCGGCCCCGCTGTCCGACGGCATCCGGCTGATGATGGTCGGCGGGGTGCTGGTGATCGGCCTGGCGGTGGACACCCTCGCGGTCACCTTCCGCAACGCGGCGCCGGCCGGCCTGCCGCTGCTCGCGCTGTACTCGATCGCCGCGGGGCTGTCCGACGGCGCCGCCGACTGGCTGTGGTTCCTGGTCGCCGCGGCCGGATACCTGATGCTGCTCCTGGCCGAGGGCCGGGAGCGGCTCTCGCAGTGGGGCCGCGTCTTCGGCGGGGCCGCACGCACGCCGGGCGAACCGTCGGGTCCGGTGGCCCCGGTGCGCACCGGGCGGCGCATCGGCGCGGTCGCGCTGGGCGTGGCCCTGGTGGTGCCGCTGCTGCCGCTGCCCGCGATCGACGGCGGCCTGCTGGACGGCGCCGGCACCGGGGTGGGCGCGGGCAACGGCGGCGGGGGCACGATCTCCGCGGTCAACCCCCTGGTCTCCCTGCGCGACAGCCTGAACGTGGACGAGGACCGCACGGTCCTGACCCTGCGCACCAGCACCGGTGACATCTCGGACCTGTATCTGCGGATCGTCTCCCTGGACGACTTCGACGGCACCACGTGGAAGCCGGCGAAGCGGAACATCGTCGCCGTGCCGGACGAGCTCCCCACACCCGCGGGCCTGGGCACGGACGTGCGGCGCACGGAGATCACGACCCGTGTCTCGGCCGCCGACTGGTACGCCCAGGACTGGCTGCCGATGCCGTACCCGCCGAGCAGTGTGAGGATCAGCGGCAACTGGCGGTACGAACCGGCCGGCATGACCCTCGTCGGCGACCACGGCCAGACCACGCGCGGCAAGACGTACGAGGTCAGCAGCCTGGAGGTGCGGCCGACGGCACAGCAGCTGGCCTCGGCCCCGGAGGCGCCCGGGTCGATCCGCGGCCAGTTCACCGAGGTCCCGGACTCGCTGCCGGAGGCGGTCGCCCGCACGGCCCGTGAGGTGACCGAGAGCGCACAGAACGACTACGAGCGCGCGGTCAAGCTCCAGGACTACTTCGCGGTCACCGGCGGCTTCGAGTACGACACCGAGGTCCAGGTCGGCAGCGGCACGGACGCGATCGCCCGCTTCCTGCGGGACAAGCAGGGCTTCTGCGTCCACTTCTCGTTCGCGATGGCGGCGATGGCCCGCACCCTGGGCATACCGGCCCGGGTCGCGGTGGGCTTCGCGCCGGGCTCGCCGCAGGCGGACGGATCCGTGGCGGTGAACCTGAAGGACGCGCACGCCTGGCCGGAGCTGTACTTCGAGGGCGTGGGCTGGACCCGCTTCGAGCCGACTCCGACGCGGGGAACGACCCCCACGTACACCCTCCCGGACACCTCGGGCAACGTGGTGCCGGAGCTGCCGCAGGCCTCGCGTACGGCGGACGCCGCGCCGTCGGCCGAGCCGTCGGCGAGCACGAGCTGCTCGGCGGACGACAAGAAGCTCGAGGGCTGCACCAGCGCGCTGCCGCTGGACGAGGGCGAGCAGGGCGGCGGCGGCACACCCTGGTACAAGATCGCCGGCTGGACCCTGCTGGGGGCGGCGGCGCTGGTCCTGCCGCTCCTGCCGATGCTGTGGCGGCTGAGACGGCGCTCGGTGCGGCTGGCGTCGGCCC
The DNA here is from genome assembly GCF_044548445.1 of Streptomyces sp. NPDC052016. Classification (NCBI taxonomy): domain Bacteria; kingdom Bacillati; phylum Actinomycetota; class Actinomycetes; order Kitasatosporales; family Streptomycetaceae; genus Streptomyces; species Streptomyces sp. NPDC052016. The sequence continues at coordinate 258,469 of NZ_JBIUBX010000003.1, read as the reverse complement.
AGCACGCCGGCTCCGCGGCGGCCGGGGCCGGTCCCGGGTCCGGCACGGACGGCGGGCAGCCGGACGCCGACGCCGGTTCGGCGGTGGTACTGGAGGTGCCGTCGCAGGAGGCCGCACAGACGGCCGTCGGACATGTCCTGGCGGTCTGGCGCGAGCTCACCGACACGGCCTGGGACTACGGCATCACTCCCGACGAGGCACTGACGCCCCGGCGGGCGGCCGAGCGGATCGTCCGGCTCGGTGAGCTGGACGAAGCGGTGGCCGGTTCGGTGCACCGGGTGGCGGGTGCCGTGGAGCAGGTGCTGTACGCCCCGCGGCCGCGGGCCGAGGCCGGGCTGGCGGACGAGGTGCGCCAGGTACGCGCGGCCCTGCGGGCGCGGGTCAGCCGGGGCACGCGGCTGCGGGCGGTCGTCGCCCCGCGTTCGGCCGTCCGCGCGGTGTGGGACCTCGCCGACCGCTGGGCGGCTCTCAAGGCGGCCTGGGCGGCCCGGCTGGCGACGCTGGTGCGCCGCCCGTCGCCGTCCTCCGGGCACGAGGGCGGCTGAAAGGACGCGGAGGAGCGCAGGACAGGCGGCGAGCCGGTGCGGGACCGGTGGCAGGACCAGAGGAGCGCAGGACAGGCGGCGAGCCGGTGCGGGACCGGTGGCAGGACCAGGGTCAGCGCGGCGTTCGGCCCCCGTCCCGGAAGCGATCTTCCGGGACGGGGGCCGAAGGCTGTGGGTGGTGGGCCGCCGTGGTGGGCCGGGCCCTGGGCAGGCCCGACGGTTCGGGCGCATGCGTGAGGGGGTGGCCACCCGATCGGGTGGCCACCCCCTCACGGACGTCGATGTCCGACGCGGTCAGGAGCGGTGACGAGGGTCAGTGACCGTGTCCGCCCTGCTCGTCTCGACGGCGCTGCCAGCGCTGCTCGATACGGTCCATCATGGAGCGCTTCGGCCGTCCCTGACCGCGAGCGTGCGGGGCGCCCGCCGGCTGTTCACCCGGCTTGGGGGCCTTGCGCCAGCCGGTCACGGCGAGAACCGCGCACCCCAGCATGACGAGGAAACCCACCACGCTGAGCCAGACCTGCTTGGCGACCATACCGGCCATGAGGAGCGCGATACCCACGAGGAAGCCCGCGACTGCCTGGTAGACCCGCCGCCGGGTGTACGTACGCAGCCCGCTTCCCTCAAGCGCCGACGCGAACTTGGGATCTTCGGCGTACAGCGCTCGCTCCATCTGCTCGAGCATGCGCTGCTCGTGCTCCGAGAGCGGCACGGAGTCCTCCTCATCGTGCAGTCGCCGGGGCGACCCGGGGGGTCCCTTCAGGATAGGCAGGGAATCGCCCCCGTGAAACCCGCCCCTCTGCGCCAATTGGCCAACCGGAGCCCGCCATGGACGACCCGGTCCGCTGAAGTGTCCATTCCCCAGCGGCCGACCCGTCATGCCGGGCGGTCTCCCTCGATCATACGGCGCACAACGCCCGAACGGGGGGCCTGTGGCGTACTCCATGTGCAGCCAAGTCGCTGATCAGCGCCGCACCCCGGGAGGCCGCTCAGGTCCCGTCGGCCACCCTCGTCTCACCGAGCACGTGAAGCTGCGTGGCCACGGAGTGGAAGGCGGGCAGTTCGGCCGCCGCCTCCTCGAGCTTCAGCAGTGCTTCCAGGGCGCCGGGCTCCGTGTCCACGAGCACACCGGGGACGAGGTCGGCGAAGACCCGTACGCCGTGTACGGCACCGACCGCGAGGCCCGCGCCCTCGACCAGCGCGGTGAGCTGCTCGGCGGTGAAGCGGTGCGGCACGGGGTCGCCCTCGCCCCAGCGGCCGTCGGGGTCGGTGAGGGCCTGGCGGGCCTCCTTGAAGTGGCCGGCGAGGGCCCGGGCGAGCACGGCTCCGCCGAGGCCGGCCGCGAGCACGCTGAGGACGCCCTCGGAGCGCAGCGCCGCCACCGCGTTGCGGACGCCTTCGGCGGGGTCGTCGACGTACTCCAGGACGCCGTGGCACAGGACGGCGTCGTAGCCGCCGCGCTCCACGACGTCGAAGAGGCCGTGGGCGTCCCCCTGGACGCCCTGCACGCGGTCGGCGACGCCGGCCTCGGCGGCGCGGCGCTCCAGGGCGAACAGCGCGTTCGGGCTGGGGTCGACGACGGTCACCCGGTGCCCGAGGCGGGCGACGGGCACCGCGAAGTTGCCGCTGCCGCCTCCGGTGTCGAGGACGTCCAGCGACTCACGGCCCGTGGCCTTCACCCGGCGGTCGAGGGCGTCCTGGAGGACCTCCCAGACCACGGCGGTACGAAGAGAGGCGCGGGGGCGCATCGGGTCCGACACGGCAGTTGACTCCTCGGCGCGGCACCGCCTGATGACGGCGGAGCGAACGGGGCGCCTCCCCTGGCCCGGCTGTGGGAGAGGGGAAGGCTTCAGGCGCCTCCACCCTATTGCCTCCGCCACCGCACCTGGTCACCGCGGTGTGCACGGATCGCGGGACGCGCCCGGCCTCGGTGGGACCCGCCCCGGCGCCCGGTTCACCGGCGCCCTGCGGCGGGCCCGACGCACGTTACGCCCCCTCCCTGGCGGACGTGACCGGACCGCCCTGCGCGGACGAACGGGGGAGGCGCAGGCATCGCGGCGGGCGCGGACATCACGGCGAGCGCGATCAGCACGGCGGTCGCGGATCGCGCTCATGGCGGATGGCCGGAGCCCGGGCCGGCGAGCGGCCCCTCCTCACCCCGCATCCGGCATCTCCCGGGCCACGCCCGGTGCCTTCGCGTCCTCGCTCTCCTGGCGTGGCTGGGGCAGGACGGGCTGGAGGACGAGCATGCGCTCCACGAGGCGGATGAACATCGCCACGTCGCGTATCAGGTCGTCGGCGTCCCGGCGGCCGGCCGCGCCCTGGATGCCGGCCTCGGCCCGGGCGCGGCGGCCGGCCCCGGAGGCGAACAGCGCGCTCCACTCGGTGAGCTCGGGCGCGATCTCGGGGAGCACTTCCCATGCGCTCCTGATGCGGGCCCGGCGCCTGGGTGTGGTCTCCGGCCGGCCGCGCGCGGCGAGCACGGCGGCGGCGGTGCGCAGGGCGGCGAGGTGGGCCGTGGCGTACCGCTCGTTGGGCGTCTCGAGGACGGTCGCCTCGTCCAGTCCGGCGCGGGCCTGGGCGAGCAGGTCGAGGGCGGCGGGCGGGGCCGTGGTCCGGCGCAGCACGGGGTGCACGTCGCTCGCCGGGCCGGTCAGTGAGGGGGCAGGGCCGGTGCCGCGGCGCCGACGGGCGGCTGCTGCGTGGTTGGTGGCCATGACGAACCTCCTGTCGTCTGTATGACGGCACGCCCTGTCAGGTAGTGCCGTATGTGCCCATCGTGAGGTATGGCACTGACAATCCGTTCTGACCTGGGCTTTTGCTTCGCTCGAAGGTTCGGGATAGTTTTTGCACTGACCAGTCAGTTCAAATAAGCCGAACGCAGGGGGAACGGTGGACGGTGTCGGCGTCAGGGTCGAGGGCTTCGGGCTCCGGGGTCCTCGCGGATGGGCGTTCCGGGGCGTCGACGTCGACGCGGAACCCGGCTCGCTGATCGTGATCCAGGGCCCGTCGGGGTCGGGCCGGACGAGCCTCCTGCTCGCGCTCACCGGGCGGATGAAGGCCACGGAGGGCACGGCGACCGTGGGCACGGCACGGCTGCCGAAGCAGGCGGCGGCGGTCCGCCGGATCAGCGCCCTGGCCCACGTCGCCGGCGTCACCGACCTCGACCCGGCCCTGACCGTCGGCGAGCACCTGCGCGAACGGGCGCTGCTGGAGCGGCGGTTCGCCGGCTCCGTACGGGAGCTGCTGCGGCCGCGTGCGGAGAAGGCCGGGGAGACGAGGCGGCGCGCGGAGGCCGCTCTGGCCGCCGCGGGGCTCGCCCCGGAGACCCTGCCCAAGGGCTCGCGGACCGCCGTTCGCGACCTGGAGCGGCTCGAGGCGCTGCGGCTGTCCGTGGCGCTGGCCCTCGTCGGCCGGCCGCGGCTGCTCGGCGTCGACGACGCGGACCTGAAGCTGTCCGAGGCCGAACGCGCCGACGTGCACGCCCTGTTCAGCTCCCTCACCGAGGCCGGGACGACGGTCGTCACGGTGTGCGGCGAGGCCCCCGAGGGCGCGATCACGGTCAGCACCCATGCCACGGACCACGAGACGACGGGCGGGAACGCCGGCGGCGCCGACGACACCGTCGGCCCGACGGACGAGAACGCCGACAAGGAGGACACGGCGGATGCGCTCGCCGAAACTCGCCGCGCTTGAGCTGCGCCGCTTCGGCCGGGGGAAGCTCCCCCGGGCCGCCCTGGTGGCGCTCCTGCTGCTGCCCCTGCTGTACGGCGCGCTGTACCTGTGGTCCTTCTGGGACCCGTACGGCCGTCTCGACCGCATCCCCGTCGCGCTGGTGAACGACGACCGGGGCGCGACCGCCGGCGGGAAGAGGATCGCCGCCGGGGACGACATCACCGAAGGGCTGCGCGAGAGCGAGGTCTTCGACTGGCACGAGGTGAGTGCGGCACAGGCACGCGAGGGCGTGGAGGACGGGACGTACTACCTGTCGCTGACCATGCCCGCCGACTTCAGCGCCCGGATCGCCTCCAGCGCGGGCGACTCCCCCGAGACCAGCGCCCTCCAGGTGCGCACGAACGACGCCAACAACTACATCGTCGGGCAGATCTCACGGACGGTGTTCAGCGAGGTGCGCACGGCCGCGTCGACGAAGGCGTCGCGTTCCTTCCTCGACAAGATCTTCATCTCGTTCTCCGACATCCACGGCAGGACGGTGGAGGCCGCCGACGGCGCCGACAAGCTCAAGGGGGGCATCGGGAAGGCCGAGAAGGGCTCCCAGGACCTCGCGGACGGGCTGAAGGACGCCAAGACGGGCAGCGGCAAGCTCTCCAAGGGCCTGAAGAAGCTCAAGAAGGGCGCCGGCGACCTGGAGGACGGCTCGCAGAAGGTCGCGGACGGCACCCAGGCGCTCGCCGACAAGGTCAACGGGGTCGCCGGCAAGGTGGGCCCCTTCCTGAAGGACAACGAGAAGACCATCGGCGAGACCGCCCAGTTCGTCGCCGACTCGGCCGGGGACATCCGTGACGGTCTCGACACCCTGGTGAAGCAGGCCCCGGTCGTGGCCGGGCAGGCCCGCTCGGACTCCGACACGCTGCGGGACGTCCACCGCGGCCGCTGCGAGACCCCGGCGCTGCCCGACGCCGCCTGCTCCGACCTGAAGAAGGCCAAGGACGCGGCGGCCGACGTGGCGACCCTCGCCGAGGATCTCGACACGCTGATCTCCGACCACGACGAGGACCTGAAGAAGCTCGACACCCACCTCGGCACGCTTCAGAAGCAGGCCCAGGCGCTCGCCGACCGCGCCCCGCACCTCTCCGAGGACCTCGACGACGCCGTGGCCAGGATCAACGCGCTGAACAAGGGCGCCGCCAAGGTCGCCGCGGGCGCCGAGAAGCTGCACACCGGCCTCGGCACCGCGAGGACCGGGGCCGAGGACCTCGACAAGGGCGTCGGCAAGCTCAAGACCGGCGCCGAGGACCTCAACGGCGGCATCTACAAACTGGTCGACGGCTCCGTGAAGCTCGCCGGCGGGCTGCACGACGGCGCCGAGCAGATCCCCGACTACGACCGGCAGGACCGCGACGCGCGCACCGCCGTCATGGCCGACCCGGTGCGGCTGGCCACCCAGGACCTGCACAAGGCGCCCAACTACGGCACCGGATTCGCCCCCTACTTCATCCCGCTGTCGCTGTGGGTGGGAGCCATGGTGGCGTACATGCTGATCCCGCCCATGAACCGGCGCGCGCTGGCCGCGGGCGCGTCGGCGTGGCGGATCGCGTTGGCCGGCTGGCTCCCGGTGGTGACGATCGGGGTGCTGCAGACCACGGCCCTGATGGCGGTGCTGCACTGGGCGGTCGGCCTGGAGATGGCGCGGGCGGCCGGGACGGTGGGCTTCCTGTTCCTGGTCACGGCCTGTTTCGCGGCCCTGGTCCAGTGGCTCAACGCCCGCTTCGGCGCGGCGGGCCGGATCCTGGTCCTCGCCCTGCTGATGCTCCAGCTGACGTCCGCGGGCGGCACCTACCCGGTGCAGACGAGCCCGGGCTTCTTCAACGCCGTGCACCCCTTCCTGCCGATGAGCCACGTCGTCGACGCGCTCCGCCGGCTCATCACGGGCGGCGGACTGGAACCGGTGTGGCTCGCGTGCGTGGTGCTCATCGCCTTCACCGCGGGCGCTCTCGCGCTGACCGCGCTGTCCGCGCGCCGCCGCCAGGTGTGGACGCTGGACCGGCTGCACCCGGAGCTGACCCTGTGACCACCCGATCCCGTCCTCCAGGGTGCCGGGTTCCTGTGACAATCAAGGGCATGGAAAGCACCACCACGTCGGGCGGCCGCACCCGCCGCGAGGCCACCCGGCAGAAGCTCTACGAGGCGGCCGTCACCCTCATCGCCGAGCAGGGCTTCTCCGCCACCACGGTGGACGAGATCGCCGAGCGGGCCGGCGTCGCCAAGGGCACGGTCTACTACAACTTCGCGAGCAAGTCGGTCCTCTTCGAGGAGCTGCTGCGGCACGGTGTGGGCCTGCTCACCGCCTCTCTGCGGGAGGCGGCCGAGCGCACGGCACGGGAGGGCGGCAGCCGGGTCGACGCCCTGGACGCGATGATCCGCGCGGGCCTGGTCTTCATCGACCGCTACCCGGCGTTCACACAGCTGTACGTGGCCGAGCTGTGGCGCACCAACCGGGCCTGGCAGTCCACCCTCATGGTGGTGCGGCAGGAGGCGGTCGCCGTCGTGGAGGACGTGCTGCGCGAAGGCATCGAGGGCGGCGAGTTCAGCGACGAGATCGACGTGCCCCTGACGGCGGCCGCGCTGGTCGGCATGGTGCTGGTGGCCGCCCTGGACTGGCAGGCCTTCCAGCCTGAACGCTCCCTGGACGACGTCCACGCGGCGCTGTCGCGGCTGCTGCAGGGCCGGGTCAGCGGTCACCGCCAGGGACACGAACGCTGAGGACGGGCGGGACCGCCAGGACAGGACGGGCGGGCCGCGGACGACACGCAGGACAAGCAGGTCACGGGACACGGGGGACACGGAAACGCCGGTCCGCCGTGGCCGCGTCCCCCGCGGGCCACCACGAACCGGCGCTTCCCCTGCTCCCCCGTTCCCCTTCCTCCGCTCCCCCGTCGGTCCCCCGACCGGTCGTTCCCCCGGATCCCCCCGTGCCTCGCTTCCGCCGACCGGGCCGGCGGAAGGAGCGGTCGAGGGCCGGCGCCGTTCCGCCGCCCCGTGTCGGCGGTGCCGGCGCCGTGCCCCTTTCCGTGCCTCCACTCTCCCGTTCGGGCACGTCGGCCCCCATCCGCGCGCGTACTCATCTCCGTGGCTGAGTACACGTACCTAGCCCTGTGTGCCCGTCCCCACGGAGCGGCGCGACCGCCTGGTGACGATCGCGTCCGTGCCCGTACTCCCCGTGCGGGCGGCCGCCCGCCCGGGCTGGCGGCGTCACTGTCGGTGGCGGCCGATAAAGTCGCAGGCATGGCACGGATTGCGGTGATCGGCGCCGGGATGGGCGCCCTGGCGGCCGCCGCCCGGCTGGCCGTCGCGGGCCACCGGGTGGCGGTGTACGAACGGACGGAGACGTACGGCGGTGCGGTGCGCCGCTTCGAACGCGACGGCTTCTCCTTCGACACCGGGCCCGGTCTGCTGCCCCTGCCCGCCGTCTGGCGGGACCTGTTCCTCAAGACGGGCAAGGAGCCGCTGGAGGCGTGCGTCGAGCTGGTCCAGGTCGACCCCTCGGCACGGCACGTGTTCGCGGACGGCAGCGAGGTGTCCCTGCCGAACGCCTCGCGCGCGGGAGTCGTCTCCGCCCTGGAGGAGACCCTGGGCGCGGGCGCCGGACAGCGCTGGGGCGACTTCCTGGTCCGCGCCCGCCAGGCGTGGGACCGCACCCGCCGGCCGCTCCTGGAGGAGCCCCTGTGGCCGAACTGGTCGGTGCTGGCCGACCGCGAGCCCTACCCGTCGGTCCCGCACAAGCGTCTGCTGCGCACCCGCCGGGCCGGCACCCTCGCCGAGATCGGCGCGTGGGAGCTGCGCGACCCCCGGCTCGCCGCCCTGCTGGAAGGCCACGCGCTCGCGTACGGCCTCGATCCCCGGGCCACTCCGGCGAGCGCGGCCGTGCTGCCGTACATGGAGCACGCCTTCGGCATGTGGTACGTCCGCGGGGGGATGCGGGAGCTGGCCCGCGCGGTGTACGAACGGTGCCTGGCCCGCCGCGTCGAGTTCCGCTTCGGCGCCGAGGTCACCCGGGTCCTGGAGAAGGACGGCCGGGCGGCGGGCGTGGAGCTGGCCGACGGGACGGTGGCGGAGGCGGACTTCGTCGTCGCACCCGGCACCCTGAGCGGCGCCGCGGCGGGCGTTCCCCCGCGCGGTGACGGCGAGGTGGCGCCCCGGCGGGGCCTGCCCAGCCGTCTGACCGTGCTGCTCGCGCTGCGCGGGGAGCGTCCGGAAGGGGCCGCGCACCGGACGGTGGTGCACACCGAGGACCGGGACGGCGAGCTGGAGAGCCTCTTCGGCACGGCGCCGGCCGGGCCGGCGCGCCCGACGGTGACCGTCCTGCGGCCCGACGACCCGGCGCTGGTGCCGGACACCGGTCACGAGGCGGTCGTCGTCGGCTCCGTGGTCCCCGCGGGGACGGACCTACCCGCCGGCCGGGTGGAGGCGCTGATCACCGCCGCCGAGCGGGCCGTCCCCGGGCTTCGTGACCGCGTCCTGTGGCACGAGGTGCGCACCCCGGCCGACATCGCGGCGGAGACCGGCGCGGAGGGCGGGTCCGTCCCGGCACCGGCGCTGGCCGCGGGCGAGGGCCGGCTGCTGCACCCGGCTAACACCACCGGGCTGCGTGGTCTGTTCACCGTCGGCGGCTGGGCGCACCCCGGCGGCGGTCTGCCGCACGCGGGCATGTCGGGGGCGCTGGTGTCCGGACTGATCGTGGAGGGGCCGGGGTTCCGCGGCTCGCAGTGAGCCGCGCCGCGCCGGCCCGGGCGCCGAGAGGTCCTCAGAACCGGTATTGCTCGTCGTACCCGTTCCCCTGCCCCTGCTGCTGTCCGTCGCCCTGGTAGGGGTACGGCTGCTCGGGCGGGAGTTCGCCGCCGAAGGGGTCGTCGGTGGTGCGCTGCTGCGGGACCCAGACGCCGCCGGAGGGGGTCTCGCCGTAGCCGCCGGTGCCGTACTGGTCCTGCCCGTAGGCCTGCTGCCCGTAGTGCTGCTGGCCGTAGCCGGCGTCGTACGAGCCGCCGCCGTAGGTCTGGGTGCCGATGTACGGGTCCGAGTAGGCGGCGTACTGCTGCTCGCCGGAGGCGTCGTAGCCGTACTGCTGCTGGCCGTAGGTGGAGTAGCCGTCGTAGCCGTAGCTCTGGTCGGCGCCCTGGGCGGCCGTCGCGTACTGGTCCTGGGGCTGGCCGGCGGCCGCGTACGCGGAGTCGCTGTATATGCCGTAGGAGCCGGTGTCGTCGGGCAGGGGCTGCGGCTCGTAGACGGCGGTGGTCTCGGACTCCGTGGGGTCGGCGGTGCCGCGCGCCGCGGGCGTGAAGACGTCGTCGCGGTCGTCGTCGTAGGCGTCCCTGTCCTGGCCGTAGGACGCGCTGTCATCGCCGAACGGCGTCGCGCCGTCCCGGGTGTAGGGCTCGTCGGCCGACTCCAGGTCGGAGACCTCGAGCGTCGGGTCCTGGCGATCGCCCTTGCCGCGGCGGCGCTTGACGCCGTCGGCGCCGGGCCGGCTGACGGCCCAGCCCGCCGCGAAGCCGCGGCGGAACGACAGCGTGACGTAGGTCTGGCCGACCGCGAAGGCGATCGCGCCCAGCCCGATGACGATGACGGACGGGATCAGCACGCCCAGCACGACGCCGAGGAAGCCGGCGAACGCCAGCAGCCGCCAGCGCAGCCGTGCCTTGTACTGCAGAAGCACCTCGCCGAGCAGCCACAACGCGACGATGCCGAACGCGATGTAGAGGACCGTCCAGCCCATGTACGCCCCTCTCCCAGTGGCCGCTACGCAGTGTGTCGTATGCCCGTGCGACCGGTCTAGGCCTGCGGCGGGTGGTGCAGGCCCAGGTTCTCGTAGATTTCCAGTGTCGCCGTGGAGTTGTTGAGCGTGATGAAGTGCAGTCCGGGCACTCCCTCGGCGAGCAGCCGAGCGCAGAACTCCGTGGCGAAGTCGATGCCAATGGAGCGTACAGCGGCCGGATCGTCTTTTGCTGTGAGGATCCGCTCTTTCAAGGCTTCAGGGAAAAGGGCGTTGCTGAGCTTGGGCAGCCGCTCCAGCATCTTCACGCTCGTGACCGGCAGGACCTCGGGGATGACCGGGGTCTCGCAGCCCGCCGCCGCGACCCGGTCGCGCAGGCGCAGGTACGACTCGGGCTGGAAGAACATTTGTGTGATGGCGTAGTCGGCGCCGGCCCGGCACTTGTCGACGAAGTGGCGGACGTCCGTGTCCCAGTCCGCGGAGCGAGGGTGCATCTCCGGGAAGGCGGCGACACCGACACAGAAGTCGCCCGACTCCTTGATGAGCCGGACGAGCTCCGCGGCGTAGGTCAGGCCCCGCGGGTGCGGCACCCAGTCGCCCATGGGGTCGCCGGGCGGGTCGCCGCGCACGGCGAGCATGTTGCGGATCCCGGCGTCGGCGTACTGGCCGATGATGTTGCGCAGCTCGGCGACGGAGTGGTCGACGGCCGTGAGGTGCGCGACCGGGGTGAGGGTCGTGTCGACGACGATCTGCTGCGTCTCCTTGACCGTGGTCGCCCGGGTGGAACCGCCGGCGCCGTACGTCACCGAGACGAAGTCCGGGGCCACCGCCTCGACCCTGCGGAGGGCGTTCCACAGGCTCCGCTCACCCTTGGGGGTCTTCGGCGCGTAGAACTCGAACGAGTACGTCGTCTTGCCGGTGGCCAGGATGTCGCGCACGGTGCGGGCGCGATCCGTCCTGGTGGATGCGGTTCCGAGGGCCATACCCGCAGGTTAGCCAGGGTGCGGGCGGCCACCCAACCAGATCTCGGATATTTGCCCGAATTGCCGGGTTGTTGTCCACCCCTTGGGACGACCACGGCAAAACGGTCCCCGGCGGGACCCGATGTCCGGCCCACGCCCGGCTCGGGGCCGGCTCAGGGCCCGCCGGGGCCGCGCTCAGGGTCCGCCCGGGCGCGCGCTCAGGCCTGGCTCAGCCGCTTCACGAACTCCGCCGCCGCGGCCCCCGGATCGTCCGCCTCCGTGATCGCCCGGACGACCACCACGCGGCGGGCGCCCGCCTCCAGCACCTGGTCGAGGTTGGCGAGGTCGATGCCGCCGATGGCGAACCAGGGGCGGTCGGTGCCGAGGGAGGCGGTGTGGCGCACCAGGCCGAGGCCGGGGGCGGGACGGCCGGGCTTGGTGGGGGTGGGCCAGCACGGGCCGGTGCAGAAGTAGTCCACGCCCTCCTGGACGGCCGCGGCGGACGCCTCCGCCTCCGCGTGCGTGGAGCGGCCCACGAGGACGTCGTCGCCGAGGATCGCGCGGGCCGCCGGGACCGGCAGGTCGCCCTGGCCGAGGTGGAGGACGTCGGAGCGGGCGGCATGGGCCACGTCCGCGCGGTCGTTGACCGCCAGCAGCTTGCCGTGCCGGGCGCAGGCGTCGGCGAACACCTTCAGGTGCTCCAGTTCCTCGGCCGCCTCCATGCCCTTGTCGCGCAGTTGCACGATGTCGACGCCCCCCGCGAGGACCGCGTCCAGGAACTCCGGGAGGTCCCCCTGGCGCTTACGGGCGTCCGTGCAGAGGTAGAGGCGGGCGTCGGCGAGGCGGGCGCGGGCGATGTCGGGCATGCGTGGGTCCCCCCGGGGCGGTGGTGTACGACCGCGGCGGGGCGAGCCGCGGCCGCGGCCGTACACCAGGTGGTTGTTCGAATCTGCAGGTCAGACGGCGAGCGCCTGGGCGCGGCGCTTCACCTCCGTGCCGCGATTCTCGCTCAGGGCCTGGGCCGGGGTGCCGGGCAGGCTCGGGTCGGGAGTGAAGAGCCACTCGATCATCTCTTCGACCGTGAAGCCGTCGTCCCGCAGCAGTGTCAGGGTGCCGGCCAGGCCCTTGACGACCTTGTCCCCGTCGATGAAGGCGGCGGGAACGTGCAGCGCGCGGTTCTCACCACGGCGTACGGCGATGAGCTGGCCCTCCTTGACCAGCTGCCGGACGCGCGTCACCTCGACGCCGAGCATGTCGGCGATGTCGGGCAGCGTGAGCCAGGCGGGGACGAGAGCATCGATCTTTGCGTCAATCTCGGTCACGGGAACAAGCCTGCCATCTGCCACTGACAGTCGGAAGCCGGGCCGCTCCGGCGGGGCCGATCGGCAAGGCGTTCGTATCGGTGCCGCGCCCGCACGTCTCCCCCGAGGGGCGATGAGCCGCCCCTCGGCTCAGGCCGTCGCCGCCTTCAGCGGCCTCGCCGGGTCCTGGAGCAGCCGCGGGTTCATCGGCGTGCCCGCCTCGATCAGCCGGCGTCCCTGGGCGAGGTCGCGGGGCCGGCCGACCGCCAGGAGGGCGACCAGACGGTCCTCGCGCAGCCAGCAGACCGTCCAGGCCGGGCCGGACGGGTCGCCGCGCCACAGGGTGGTGTCGGCACCGGTGTGGTGACCGGCGTACTGGACGAAGCGGCCGAACTGCTCGGACCAGAAGTACGGCACCGGGTCGTAGACGGCCGGGGGCTCCCCGGTGCCCTCGGCGAGAACGTTCGCGGCGACCGTGCGCGGGCCCTGGAGGGCGTTGTCCCAGTGGTGGACGAGGAGCCGCTCGCCGTACCGCGCCGAGGGGAAGGAGGCGCAGTCGCCGACCGCGTACACGTCCGGCACGGAGGTCCGCAGGTGCGCGTCGGCCACGACCTCGCCGTGCGGGCCGAGCTCGATGCCGGAGCCGGAGAGCCAGGCCGTGGCGGGGCGGGCCCCGATGCCGACCACGACGGCGCCGGCGGGCAGCCGGGTGCCGTCGTCGAGGAGGACCGCGCCGGGCTCGACGCGCGCCACGCGCGCGTGGGTGCGCAGTTCGGTGCCGCTGTCGGCGTACCAGGCGGTCATCGGGGAGGCGACCTCGGCGGGCAGGGCGCCGGCCAGCGGCCGGTCTGCGGCCTCGACGACGGTGACCGCGCAGCCGGCCTCCCGGGCGGCGGTGGCGAACTCCGCGCCGATCCAGCCGGCGCCGACGACCACGATGTCGTGCTGCCGGGCGAGCACCGGCCGCAGCCGTTCGGCGTCGTCCAGGGTGCGCAGCAGGTGGACGCCGGGCACCCCTTCGGCGCCCGGCAGCCGGATCGGTTCGGCGCCGGTGGCCAGGACGAGGACGTCGTACGGGACGGGCCCCGTCTCGGTGTCCAGGACGTGGTCGGCGGGGCGCACGGCGAGCGCCTCGCTGCCCAGCCGCAGCTCGACGTCCAGGCTCTCGAAGTCGACGTCGAAGGCGGAGTCCTCCGCCTTGCCGAGCAGGACGGCCTTGGACAGCGGCGGCCGGTCGTAGGGCTGGTGGGGTTCGGCGCCGATGAGCGTCACCGTCCCGTCGAAGCCCTGTTCGCGCAGGGCGACCGCGGTCTGCACCCCGGCCATGCCCGCGCCGACGACGACCACCCGCCGCCGCGCCGGCCGGCCCTTCTCCCGCGTCTGCTCGCTCACCTGATCACCATAGACAACTGACGATCTGTCAGTCAGTGGTCGTGCTCCGTGACCTGTTCCACAATGCTGGTCCCGCTGCCCTGCTGCGACTCCCACTCCCACGTCTCGTCGAGCCGCACCCGGCCGTCGTCCAGTTCCACGACCGTCGACACGCAGTGTCCGGAGGACGTCGTCCCGTCGTGCTTGAGCTGGACGTACCGGAAGTCGAGCCGGTCGCCTTCCCGCGTACCCACCAGGTGCCCGCGTACGACGTCGCCGCCCGCGTAGTCGGCCCAGATCACACCGCCCCGCTCGTGGTAGGCGAAGCGGGTGCGGGTGCCGACCTGGCCGGGGGCCTGGTCGGCGACGGGGGCGAGGACGAGGCCGTCCAGCGAGCGGGGCATGAGGTGAGGCTCCCTTACAGAGGCTCGGATCCACGGGCTAGGGTGGCCAACGTAGAGCACTCGCGGGAGCCCGGACGCACCGGGCTGAGAGGGAGGCTGGCGGCCTCCGACCGTACGAACCTGATCCGGGTCATGCCGGCGAAGGGAGGGGCTGGACGCCCATGTCCTCACGTACGTCAGACGTCCTCGTGGTCGGGGGCGGCATCATCGGGCTGGTGACGGCGTGGCGGGCCGCGCAACGCGGAATCGCCACGGCGGTGGTGGACCCCGAACCGGGCGGCGGGGCCGCGCAGGTGGCCGCCGGGATGCTGGCCGCCGTCACCGAACTGCACTACGGCGAGCAGACCCTGCTCGGCCTGAACCTGGCCTCGGCCCGCCGCTACCCGGACTTCGCGGCGGAACTCACCGAGGCCACCGGCCAGGACCTCGGCTACCGACGCTCCGGCACACTCGCGGTCGCGCTGGACGCCGACGACCGCGCGCACCTGCGCGAACTGCACGTCCTGCAGCAGCGGTCGGGACTGGAGTCGCAGTGGCTGTCCGGGCGGGAGTGCCGGCGGCTGGAGCCGATGCTCGCGCCCGGGGTGCGCGGGGGGCTGCGGGTGGACGGCGACCACCAGATCGATCCGCGGCGGCTGGCGGGGGCGCTGGTGACCGCCTGCGAACGGGCGGGCGTGGTCTTCCACCGGACGTGGGCCGAGCGGCTGTCCGTGGTGGCCGGCCGGGCGGCGGGGGTCCTCACGCGCGCGGGTACGCCGCTGGCGGCGGGGCAGGTGGTGCTCGCGGCCGGCAGCCTCAGCGGGCGGCTCGCGGGCGTGCCGGACGAGGTGCTGCCGCCGGTACGGCCGGTGAAGGGCCAGGTGCTGCGGCTGACCGTGCCGCGGCGGTACGCCCCGTTCCTGACCCGGACGGTCCGGGCCGTGGTGCGCGGCAGCCACGTGTACCTGGTGCCGCGGGAGAACGGCGAGCTGGTCGTCGGCGCGACCAGCGAGGAACTGGGCTGGGACACGACGGTGACGGCGGGGGGCGTCTACGAGCTGCTGCGCGACGCGCACGAACTGGTCCCCGGCATCACCGAGCTGCCCCTGACGGAGACCCGCGCGGGCCTGCGTCCGGGGTCCCCGGACAACGCGCCGCTGCTCGGCCCGACCGAGCTGGACGGGCTGCTGCTGGCGACCGGGCACTACCGCAACGGCGTGCTGCTCACCCCCGTGACCGGCGACGTGATGGCACACGCCCTGGCCACCGGTGAACTCCCCGACGAGGCCCGTCCCTTCACGCCCCGGCGCTTCGCCGCCGCCGCACTCTCGGAGCAGCCCGCATGAACATCTCCGTCAACGGTGAGCGGCGGGAGGTCGCGGCCGGCACCACCCTCGACGCCGTCGTACGGTCCCTGACCGCGGCGCCCTCCGGGGTGGCCGCGGCGCTCAACGAAACCGTCGTCCCGCGCGCGCAGTGGTCCGCCACGGCCCTCTCCGAGGGTGACCGCGTGGAAGTCCTCACGGCCGTCCAGGGAGGCTGAGCCATGGCCGACGACCCCTTCGTCCTCGGCGGTACGACCTTCTCGTCCCGCCTCATCATGGGTACCGGCGGTGCCCCCAGCCTGGAGGTGCTGGAGCGGGCGCTGGTCGCCTCCGGGACCGAACTGACGACGGTCGCGATGCGACGCGTGGACCCCTCGGTGCACGGCTCGGTCCTGTCGGTGCTGGAGAAGCTCGGCATCCGCGTCCTGCCGAACACGGCGGGATGCTTCACGGCGGGTGAGGCGGTGCTGACGGCACGGCTGGCCCGGGAGGCCCTGGGCACCGACCTGATCAAGCTGGAGGTCATCGCGGACGAGCGGACACTGCTCCCGGACCCGGTCGAACTGCTCGACGCGGCCGAGACGCTGGTCGACGACGGGTTCACCGTGCTGCCGTACACCAACGACGATCCCGTGCTCGCCCGGAAGCTGGAGGACGTGGGCTGCGCGGCGGTGATGCCGCTGGGCTCGCCCATCGGCTCCGGCCTGGGCATCCGCAACCCCCACAACTTCCAGCTCATCGTCGAGCACGCGCGCGTGCCGGTGATTCTGGACGCGGGGGCCGGTACGGCGTCGGACGCGGCGCTGGCGATGGAGCTGGGGTGCGCGGGGGTGATGCTGGCGTCGGCGGTGACGCGGGCGCAGGATCCCGAGCGGATGGCTTCCGCGATGAGGCACGCCGTGGAAGGGGGCCGGCTGGCCCGGCTGGCGGGCCGGATCCCCCGCCGCCACTTCGCCGAGGCGTCGTCTCCTGCGGAGGGCCGAGCCACGCTGGACCCGGAGCGCCCCGCGTTCTGACCCGGCACCCAGCCCCCAGGTCACGGCGCAGGAGCGCAGCCGGCACGCTCCCGCAGCCGCCCGCGGCGGGGAGCGGGTCGTGGCGGTGCGGCGCAGCCCGTCGCGTGGCGCTGCCGGCCAAGGTCCACAGCTACCGGCAGGCAGCAGTACGCCCGACCGGCGACGGGCTCGCCGCACCGCCACGACCCCGACCCACCCACCGGCGAGAAGCGAGGCACCCCCGACGGCGCCACGCGCACGCCCGTCCACCCACCAGCACGCCCCACCCCACGTCACAGCTCCGCTGCAGTCCCGCTCCGATCAGGACGACGAGACCGGGCTGTCCGTGCGGGCTCGTACACTCGCGTACGTGGACACGACCCTTCAGGACCCTCTGGTCGGGCAGGTGCTCGACGGGCGTTATCGCGTGGACGCGCGGATCGCAATCGGCGGGATGGCCACGGTCTACCGGGCCGTGGACACCCGCCTCGACCGGGTCCTCGCGCTCAAGGTGATGCACCCCACCCTCGCGACCGACGCCTCCTTCGTCGACCGCTTCATCCGCGAGGCCAAGTCCGTCGCACGCCTGGCCCACCCGAACGTCGTCCAGGTCTTCGACCAGGGAGCCGACGGGTCGTACGTCTACCTGGCCATGGAGTACGTCGCCGGCTGCACCCTGCGGGACGTCCTGCGCGAGCGCGGGGCGCTGCAGCCGCGGGCCGCGCTGGACATCCTGGAGCCGGTGCTCGCCGCGCTCGGAGCCGCGCACCGGGCCGGTTTCGTCCACCGCGACATGAAGCCCGAGAACGTCCTGATAGGGGACGACGGACGGGTCAAGGTCGCCGACTTCGGCCTCGTACGCTCGGTGGACACCGTCACCAGCACCACCGGCGCCGTCCTCGGCACCGTCTCCTACCTCGCGCCCGAGCAGATCGAGCAGGGCACGGCCGACGCGCGCGTGGACGTGTACGCGTGCGGCGTCGTGCTCTACGAGATGCTGACCGGTGAGAAGCCGCACGACGGGGACTCCCCCGCCATCGTGCTCTACAAGCACCTCCACGAGGACGTCCCCCCGCCCTCCGCCACCGTGCCCGGCATGCCGTACGAGCTGGACGAGCTGGTCGCCTCGGCCACCGCCCGCACCCCGGACGTCCGTCCGCACGACGCCGTCGCGCTGCTCGCGCAGGTGCGGGAGGCGCGCCGCGCGCTCGACGACGAGCAGCTGGACGCGCTGCCCCCGCAGGCCCGCTCCGCGGAGCACGACAACGCCGAGGACCGGACGAGTGTGATCCCGCGCTCGCTGACCGTGCCCCGTCCGCTGCCGGTCAACGAGGACGGGGACACCCCGGAGGCGGACACCTTCCACCGGACCTCCCGGTTCTCGGCGGAGCCTGTTCCGCCGCCCCGGCGCCGCTCGGGACCGCCCCGCCGCGGGCTGCTGGCGATCGTCACCGCCGTCCTGCTGGTGTTCGGCGTGGGCGCGGGCGTCTGGTACATCAACTCCGGCCAGTTCACCAAGGTCCCGGCGGTGCTGACGCAGACCCAGGCGCGGGCGGAGGAGCGCCTGGAGGCGGCAGGGCTCGAGGTCGGCGCGGTCAAGCACGAGTACAGCGACACCGTGAAGCGCGGGACGGTCATCAGCACCGACCCGGAGCCGGGCGCCCGCATCCGCAAGAACGACTCCGTGTCCCTCGTCGTCTCCGACGGTCCCGAGACGGTGAAGGTGCCGTACCTGAAGGGGACGCGGCTGGCCAAGGCCAAGGCGCAGCTCAAGGAGGACGGTCTGGAGCCGGGCCTGGTCACCGAGGCGTTCAGCGAGGACGTCGCCAAGGGCGCCGTGATCAGCAGCAAGCCGGAGGCGGGCACGGAGCGGCGCGCGGGCTCGGCGGTCTCCCTCGTCGTCAGCAAGGGCAGCCCGGTCGACGTGCCGGACGTCGTCGGCGACGACCTGGACGATGCCAGGGCGGAGCTGGAGGAGGCCGGCCTGAAGGTGAAGGTCTCCGCCGAGAGGGTCAACTCCGAGTACGACAAGGGCCAGGTCGCCGTGCAGTCCCCGGGGGCCGACAAGCAGGCCGCCGAGGGCGACACCGTGACGCTGACCCTGTCCAAGGGCCCGGAGATGGTGGAGGTCCCCGACGTGGTGGGCGAGAGCGTCGACGACGCGAAGAGGCTGCTCCAGGAGTCGGGCTTCGAGGTCGAGGAGGACCGAGGGCTGCTGGGGCTGTTCGGGGACACCGTGAAGGACCAGTCCGTGGAGGGTGGCGAGACGGCGCCCAAGGGGTCGACGATCACGATCACCATCCGGTGACCGATCACCATCCGGTGACCGATCACGATCACCATCCGGTGACGGGGCGGCCCTCGACGCATGACACCCTGAACGGGTGAGTTCTCAGCAGTCCGGCGCCCCCGCCCCCATCACCACCCCTGCCTCCCCCTTCGTCTCCCCGTTCCCCTCCCGCAACCCGGTCGGCGGCCACGTCCCGGTGGCCGGCGGTCTGCACTCGGTGGGCCTGTCGTACGCCCGTGACCTCGAGGCCGAGACGGTCCAGGTCTTCGTCGCCAACCCGCGCGGCTGGGCCACGCCCGCCGGCAACCCGCGGCAGGACGAGGCGTTCCGGGAGGCGTGCGCGGCGGAGTCGATCCCGGCGTACGTGCACGCGCCGTACCTGATCAACTTCGGTTCGCACACCGAGGCCACGGTCGAGAGGTCGGTGGAGTCGCTGCGGCACTCGCTGCGCCGTGGGCGGGAGATCGGCGCGCTGGGCGTGGTCGTGCACACCGGGAGCGCGACGGGCGGGCGGGAGCGGTCGGTGGCGCTGAAGCAGGTACGGGATCACCTGCTGCCGCTGCTGGACGAGCTGACCCATGACGACGACCCGTATCTGCTGCTGGAGTCCACCGCCGGGCAGGGCGCCTCGCTCTGCTCCCGGACCTGGGACTTCGGGCCGTACTTCGAGGCCCTGGACGCCCATCCGAAGCTCGGCGTCTGCCTGGACACGTGCCACATCTTCGCGGCGGGCCACGACCTGACCGGGCCGTCCGGCATGCACCGGACCCTCGACCTGCTGGTGGAGACGGTCGGCGAGGGCAGGCTGAAGCTGATCCACGCCAACGACTCCAAGGACGTGGTCGGCGCCCACAAGGACCGTCACGAGAACATCGGCGCCGGCCACATAGGCGAGGATCCCTTCCGCGCCCTGATGACCCACCCGGCGACGGACGGCGTCCCCCTGATCATCGAGACTCCCGGCGGCAAGGAGGGCCACGCGGCGGACGTGGAACGCCTGAAGAAACTCCGGGACGGCTGAGATCGGCCCCCGAGCCGGCTCACCGCTCCGACCCGCCCCCTGCCGAAGCCGCGGCCCGTGACCCGCTCACAGCTCGGGCCCGTCCCCCGGCTCCTCCTGGTACGAGTAGCGCTGTTCCTTCCACGGGTCGCCGATGTTGTGGTAGCCGCGCTCCTCCCAGAAGCCCCGGCGGTCCGTGGTCATGTACTCGACGCCACGGACCCATTTCGGGCCCTTCCAGGCGTAGAGGTGGGGGACGACCAGGCGGAGGGGGAAGCCGTGTTCGGCCGTGAGCAGTTCGCCGTCCTTGTGGGTGGCGAAGATGGTGCGGTCGGCGGCGAAGTCCGACAGGCGCAGATTCGAGCTGAAGCCGTATTCGGCCCACACCATCACATGGGTGACGTCGTCGGCGGGCGGTGCGATGTCCAGGATCGTGCGGGCAGGGATGCCGCCCCATTCGGCGCCGAGCATGCTGAACTTCGTCACGCAGTGCAGATCGGCCACGACGGTGGTGTACGGAAGAGCTGTGAACTCCTCGTGGGTCCAGCAGCGCTTGTCACCGTCGGCGGTGGCGCCGAAGACCCTGAACTCCCAGCGTTCGGCCCGGAACTTGGGCACGGGACCGTAGTGTGTGACGGGCCAGCCCCGCTGCAGTCGCTGCCCCGGCGGAAGCTCGGACGCTGCGGCCTCTCCTGATTCTCGCTCCACCGGATGACCCATGACTCCATCCTGACAGACCCGGGGCGGTGCGGATGACCAGGGATGCCCAGAATCGGGCAACTCCTACTAAGCATGGTCTAACTTACTAAGTACGCACTTACTGGACGATCTTCGACCACGGTGAAATCATGCGGCGGCAACCTCCCTGAATTCCCGACGCGGAAGGAGCCTCTGCGATGCAGGGCGATCCCGAGGTCATCGAGTTCCTCAACGAGCAGCTCACCGGCGAGCTCACCGCGATCAACCAGTACTTCCTGCACGCCAAGATGCAGGAGAACTTCGGCTGGACGAGGCTCGCGAAGTACACGCGGCACGAGTCGTTCGACGAGATGAAGCACGCGGAGGTCCTCACCGACCGGATCCTGTTCCTGGAGGGCCTGCCGAACTACCAGCGGCTGTTCCACGTGCGCGTGGGCCAGACCGTCAAGGAGATGTTCGAAGCCGACCGGCAGGTCGAGGTCGAGGCCATCGACCGCCTCAGGCGCGGGATCAAGGTGATGCGCGAGAAGGGCGACATCACGTCGGCGAACATTTTCGAGTCCATCCTCGCGGACGAGGAGCACCACATCGACTACCTCGACACCCAGCTGGACCTGCTGGAGAAGCTCGGCGAGGCGCTGTACCTGGCGCAGCTGATCGAGCAGCCGGAGAGCTGAGGCCCGAGCGGGCTCAGGCGGCTTCGTCCAGTTCCGCCGTTGCGGACAGGTCGGCGAGCACCGGCTTGCCCTCGTCAGCCAGCTCGCGCCGCGGGCACGCGCCCCGGCCGAGCAGTGCCTGGATGCGGCGGACGCAGGAGCCGCAGTCCGTGCCGGCCTTGCACGCCGAGGCTATCTGGCGGGGGGTGCAGGCGCCGTTCGCCGCGTGCTCCTTGACCTGCGCCTCGGTCACGCCGAAACAGCTGCAGATGTACACGCGGATCCACCTCCCACCGGGATCGATAAAGGATGCCGTCCCGATGATCGGTGAGGCTAACCTAACCTTACCCGCCCCCGCGGGGGGCGCAAAAGTGGGGGGGGGGGGGGGGGGGGGGGGGGGGGGGGGGGGCCCGCCCCCCCCCCGCCCCCGGTCTGAGGGGCTCCGGCCGGGGCGGCGGCCGGGTCAGCTCTCGCGGCGGGGCAGG
>NZ_JBIUBX010000003.1:171920-236998 GCF_044548445.1 Streptomyces sp. NPDC052016 | reverse complement strand
CCGGGGTAAATAAACCGCCCGCCGCCCGTTTGGGCGGTGCGCAACCCAACCCAACCCCCCCCCCGGGGGGGGGCCCCGGGGGGGGGGGGGCGGCCCGCTCCCCCCCCCCCCCCCCACCCCACTCGTATGCCACGGGCACGCCGTTACTGGTCCCGGTACATCTCCGCGACGAGGAAGGCCAGGTCGAGCGACTGGCTGCGGTTCAGCCGCGGGTCGCAGGCCGTCTCGTAGCGCTGGTGCAGGTCGTCGACGAAGATCTCGTCGCCGCCGCCCACGCACTCGGTGACGTCGTCACCGGTGAGCTCCACATGGATGCCGCCCGGGTGGGTGCCGAGCGCCTTGTGGACCTCGAAGAAGCCCTTGACCTCGTCCAGCACGTCGTCGAAGCGGCGGGTCTTGTGACCCGAGGCGGCCTCGAAGGTGTTGCCGTGCATCGGGTCGGTCACCCAGGCCACGGTCGCTCCCGAGGCCGTGACCTTCTCGACCAGCTCGGGCAGCTTGTCGCGGACCTTGTCGGCGCCCATGCGGACGATGAAGGTCAGCCGGCCCGGCTCGCGGTCGGGGTCGAGGCGCTCGATGTACTGCAGCGCCTCCTCGGCCGTGGTCGTCGGGCCGAGCTTGATGCCGATCGGGTTGCGGATCCTGGAGGCGAACTCGACGTGCGCGTGGTCCAGCTGCCGGGTGCGCTCACCGATCCACACCATGTGCGCGGAGACGTCGTACAGCTGCCCGGTGCGCGAGTCGACGCGGGTGAGCGCCGACTCGTAGTCGAGCAGCAGCGCCTCGTGCGAGGAGTAGAACTCGACCGTCTTGAACTCCTCCGGGTCCGCCCCGCAGGCGTGCATGAAGTTCAGCGCGTTGTCGATCTCGCGGGCGAGCTGCTCGTAGCGCTGGCCGGACGGGGAGGACTTCACGAAGTCCTGGTTCCAGGCGTGCACCTGACGCAGGTCGGCGTAGCCGCCGGTGGTGAAGGCACGGACCAGGTTCAGCGTGGAGGCGGACGCGTTGTACATCCGCTTCAGACGCTCCGGGTCCGGGACGCGGGCCTCTTCGGTGAAGTCGAAGCCGTTGACGGAGTCGCCCCGGTAGGTCGGCAGCGTCACGCCGTCGCGGGTCTCGGTCGGCTTGGAGCGCGGCTTGGAGTACTGGCCGGCGATCCGGCCGACCTTCACCACGGGCACGGACGCGGCGTACGTCAGCACGGCGCCCATCTGGAGCAGGGTCTTGAGCTTGTTGCGGATGTGGTCGGCGGACACCGCGTCGAAGGCCTCGGCGCAGTCGCCGCCCTGGAGGAGGAACGCCTCTCCCTTGGCGACGGACGCCATCCGGGCGCGCAGCTGGTCGCACTCGCCCGCGAAGACGAGCGGCGGATACGACTCGAGGTCCGCGATCACTGCGCGCAGAGCCTCGGGGTCGGGGTACTCGGGCTGCTGCGCCGCGGGCAGGTTTCGCCAGGTGTTGCCAGCGCTCGCGCTGGTCTTAGCGTTCACGGTCACGCCCTCAACACTACGGGGTCGTGTCGAGTCGTTTTCGCCCGGCTCGACAGGTGAGACGGAGTTCCGCTCACCTGTGTGCGGGTGACGCATGGGGTAAGGTGCGTCGCATGTTCGCGCCGACGACCCAGAACTGGTGGTGGACCGCTCATCCGGCGGCCCACTGACTGCGCGTACGCAAGACTTCGCGAAGGCCGCCCGAGGGGCGGCCTTCGGCGTTTCCGGAGCCGTTCCTCACCGACACCGACGGAAGAGGAACCATGGACCTGACCCGGCTTGTGCACGACTCCCGCCCGTTCGCCCTGCTCCGCCGCCGCACCCCCGGCCACGACGGCCACACCGTCGAACTGCTCGTCGGCCCGGTCACCGATCACGAGCGCCTCGCCGACCTCCCCGACGAGGGCCTCGCCCTCGTGCCGTTCCGGCAGATCCGCGAGCGTGGCTTCGACGTCCGCGACGACGGGACCCCGCTCACGGTCCTCGTCCCCGAGGAGCGGTACGAGATCCCGCTCGCCCGGGCGCTGGAACAGCTCCCGGCGCACGAGGTGCGCGTCGAGGGCGGCGGCTTCGACGTCGGCGACGAGGAGTACGCGGAGATCGTCGGGCGCGTGCTGCGGGAGGAGATCGGGCGGGGCGAGGGCGCGAACTTCGTCATCCGGCGGACGTACGAGGGGGAGATCCCGGGGTTCGGACGGGCCGACGCGCTGGCGCTGTTCCGGCGGCTGCTGGAGTGTGAGCGGGGGGCGTACTGGACGTTCGTCGTGCACACCGGAAACGGGAAGGGGCCCGAAGGTCCTTCCTCGGAAGGGCGGGGGCGGGCGACGGGAGGGCGGACGCTGGTCGGCGCCAGCCCCGAGGTGCACGTCCGGATGTCCGGCGGGACGGTCGTCATGAACCCGATCAGCGGGACGTACCGCTATCCCGCCGAGGGCCCGACGCCCGAGCGCCTGCTCGACTTCCTCGCCGACGGCAAGGAGATCGAGGAGCTGTCGATGGTCGTCGACGAGGAGCTCAAGATGATGTGCACCGTCGGCGACATGGGCGGGGTGGTGGTCGGGCCGCGGCTGAGGGAGATGGCCCACCTCGCGCACACCGAGTACGAGCTGCGCGGCAGGTCCTCGCTGGACGTGCGGGAGGTGCTGAAGGAGACCATGTTCGCCGCGACCGTCACCGGTTCGCCCGTGCAGAACGCCTGCCGGGTCATCGAGCGGTACGAGCCCGTCGGGCGGGACGGTGTGGGGCGCGGCTACTACGCGGGGGCGCTGGCGCTCCTCGGCAAGGACTCCGGCGGGGCCCAGACCCTCGACTCCCCCATCCTCATCCGCACCGCCGACATCGACGCGGCCGGGCGGCTGCGGGTGCCGGTCGGGGCCACGCTGGTGCGCGGCTCGGACCCCGCGGGCGAGGTGGCGGAGACGCACGCCAAGGCGGCGGGCGTGCTGGCGGCTCTCGGTGTGCGGGCGGGAAGGCCGCGCGCGGAGCACACGCGCCCCCGGCTGGCCGACGATCCGCGGGTGCGGGCCGCGCTGGACGGGCGGCGGACCTCGCTGGCGCCGTTCTGGCTGCGGATGCAGGAGCGGTCGGAGTCGCTGACCGGGCACGCCCTCGTGGTCGACGGCGAGGACACCTTCACGGCGATGCTGGCGCACGTGCTGCGGTCGGGCGGGCTGGAGGTGTCGGTCCGGCGGTACGACGAGCCGGGGCTGCGGGAGGCGGTGTCGGCGCACGAGGGTCCGGTGGTGCTGGGGCCCGGCCCCGGCGATCCGTCCGACCTGGGCGATCCGAAGATGGCGTTGCTGCGGGACCTGACCGCGCGGGTGCTCCGGGAGCACCGTCACGGGGTCCTGGGGGTCTGTCTCGGGCACGAGCTGATCGCGGCGGAGCTGGGGCTGGACATCGTACGGAAGGAGGTGCCGTACCAGGGGGCGCAGACGACCGTCGACTTCTTCGGGCGGGCCGAGACCGTCGGGTTCTACAACAGCTTCGTGGCGCGGTGCGACGACGAGGCGGCGCGGGAGCTCGCCGCACACGACGTCGAGGTGAGCCGGACCGCGGGCGGTGAGGTGCACGCGTTGCGCGGGCCCGGTTTCGCGGGCGTGCAGTTCCACCCGGAGTCGGTCCTGACGCTGAACGGGGCGACCATGGTGCGGGAGCTGGTCGGTCGGCTGCGCGGCGCCGGCACGCTCTCCGAGCCGCGGCCCGCACCGTAGCCGAGGACGTCGTACGCCGAGGGCGCCGCGACCGGCCGGCGGCGCCCTCGGCGGGGCGGGCCGGGCGAGGGCGCGCGGCCGGGTCCGCGCGGTCCGGCCCGGCCCCTCACGGGGTGTCCGCTGGGTGTCCGCTAGCCGAAGAACACCCCGACCTCCTCGTACAGCCTCAGGTCGACCGTCTTCAGCCGGGCCGTCGCCTCGGCGATGGGGACGCGGACGATGTCCGTACCGCGCAGGGCGACCATCGTGCCGAAGTCGCCCTCGTGGACGGCGTCGACGGCGTGCAGGCCGAAGCGGGTGGCGAGCCAGCGGTCGAAGGCGCTCGGCGTACCGCCGCGCTGGACATGGCCCAGCACCGTCGTCCGGGCCTCCTTGCCCGTCCGCTTCTCGATCTCCTTGGCCAGCCATTCGCCGACGCCGGAGAGCCGGACGTGCCCGAAGGAGTCGAGGGACTCGTCCTTCAGCACGACGTCCCCGTCCTTCGGCATCGCGCCCTCGGCGACGACCACGATCGGCGCGTACGACGCCCGGAAGCGGGAGGTGACCCAGGAGCAGACCTGCTCGACGTCGAAACGCTGCTCGGGGATGAGGATGGCGTTGGCACCGCCGGCCAGCCCGGAGTGGAGAGCGATCCAGCCGGCATGACGGCCCATCACCTCGACGACCAGGACGCGCATATGGGACTCGGCCGTGGTGTGCAGCCGGTCGATGGCCTCCGTGGCGATGCCGACCGCCGTGTCGAAGCCGAAGGTGTAGTCGGTGGCGGACAGGTCGTTGTCGATCGTCTTCGGTACGCCGACGCAGGGCACGCCGTGCTCGTCGGACAGGCGCGCGGCGACGCCGAGCGTGTCCTCGCCGCCGATGACGACGAGGGCCTCGACCCCGTGCTCGGCGAGGTTGTCCTTGATGCGGCGGATGCCGTTCGCCGTCTTGAGCGGGTTGGTCCGCGAGGAGCCGAGGATGGTGCCGCCGCGGGGCAGGATGCCGCGTACGGCCCGGATGTCGAGGCGGATCGACGCTCCTTCGAGCGGACCCCGCCATCCGTCCCGGTACCCGACGAACTCGTGGCCGTACTCCTGCACTCCCTTGCGGACGACGGCCCGGATGACGGCGTTGAGGCCGGGGCAGTCGCCGCCTCCGGTCAGTACTCCGACGCGCATGGACATGTCCCTTCGCCGCGGTTGCCTGACGAAGGTCACGGTAATCGTGAGCCAGGTCACACGGGTATGCCCCGGGAGGCGCAATTCCCGTGAACCGCAGGGGGTGTTACTCGTCGTCGAGCCCGCGCTCTATCGCGTACCGGACCAGTTCCACGCGATTGTGCAGCTGGAGCTTGCCGAGGGTGTTCTGCACGTGGTTCTGGACCGTGCGGTGGGAGATGACGAGTCGTTCGGCGATCTGCTTGTAGCTCAGCCCCTTGGCGACCAGGCGCAGCACCTCGGTCTCGCGGTCGGTCAGCCGGGGCGCGTTCGGCTCGTCGGTGCCGGCGGAGGGCGTCGGCTCGGAGGCCAGACGGCGGTACTCGCCGAGGACCAGGCCCGCGAGGCCCGGTGTGAACACCGCGTCACCGACGGACGTGCGGCGCACCGCGTCCAGCAGTTCCTCCGTGGACGCCGACTTCAGCAGGTAGCCGGTCGCGCCGGACTTCACCGCCTCCAGCACGTCGGCGTGCTCGCCGCTCGCGGACAGGACGAGGACGCGCAGCGCGGGGTTGGCGGCGACGACCTCCTTGCAGACCTGGACGCCCGGCTTGACCGGCAGGTTCAGGTCCAGGACGAGCACGTCGGGCGTGGTGGCCCGGGCACGGCGTACGGCCTGCTCGCCGTCGCCCGCGGTGGCGACCACCTCGAATCCGGACTCGGCGAGGTCCCGGGCGACGGCGTCGCGCCACATGGGGTGGTCGTCGACCACCATGACCTTGATCGGGCCGCCCGCTCCCGCCGTCCCGCCCTGTTCGTCGCTCATCGTGCGCCTGCCTTCCCCCGTGCGTTCTCGGTGTCTGTCTTCGGCACGGTCAGTTCGACCTCCGTGCCCTGTCCCGGCGTCGAGATCAGCTCGGCGCTGCCGCCGAGGTCGCGCAGCCGGCCCCGGATCGACAGGGCGACCCCGAGCCTCCCCTCGCCCTCGGCCTGCGCGAGCCGCCCCTCCGGGATGCCCGGTCCGTCGTCCCGCACGGTGACGATCACCGCGTCGGGCTCGTCCTCGACCAGGATCCAGGCCCGGGCGCCCTCGCCCGCGTGCCTGCGTACGTTGTCCAGCGCGGCCCCGACGGCCGCGGCCAGCTCCCGCGCGGCGGCCGGCGGCAGCAGCACCGGGGCGCCGGGCTCGGCGAGGCTGACCCGGGCGGCGGCGAACGGGGCGAGCAGCGGGCGCAGGTCCAGCGGGCCGTCGTGGTCCTCGTCCTCGGGCACCTCCACCGCGCGCACGACGGCCCCCTCGGCCTCGTCCAGCGACACCCGGGAGACGGGCACCAGACCGCCGGAGACCAGCGTGCGCAGCGCCACCTCCTGCTCGCCGGCCAGCCGGCCCAGCTCGGCCGCCTCGCCTCCGATGACCGCGCCCCGCCGCTGCACCATGGCCAGCACCTGCAGCACGCTGTCGTGGATGTCCCGGGCGAGTCGCTCCCGTTCGCGGGTGGCGGCCTCGATCTCCAGGGCGCGGGCGAGGGTGCGCTCGGAGGCGCGGGCGACCTCGACGACGTAGCCGATGGCGATGGAGGCGACCCAGACGAGGATCACGTTGTGGACGGTGTCGCGGGCGGGGTGGCCACGCTCGATGAGGTTGGCGACGGCGACCGGCGTGGAGGCGAACGCGGCCCAGCGCCAGCCGCCCTTGATGGCGTACGCGAGGACCGAGCCGGCCGTCCATATCGACGGCAGGGTCGGGCCGCCGGCCAGGATGTGCTCGTCGTTGACGACCAGCGGGGTCAGGACGATGCCGGTGAGCGCGACGGCGAGGTCGACGGCGAGGAAGCGCTTGGTGCAGGTGGTCGCGTTCTGCAGACGGGGCAGGGTGGCGAGCGTCCACACGCACAGGACGGCGTAGTAGGCGACCGCGACGCCGGGCCGGTCGTAGTCGTCGTAGGCGGAGACGAACAGGCCGACCGCGTACAGCATGGTCAGCACCCGGTAGGCGGTCAGCGCACGCCACAGCGGCAGCTCGACCGACATCCGCATGACTCTCTCGCGCCTGGGCACGTCCCCACCCCCGTTGTCCCCGCCCCTCGTCCCGGACAGCCTAGGACTCGGACCTCTCCTTCTTCGCCTGGTCCTTCTCGGCCTGCGCGAGGGCCGCCTTCGCCGCCTTCTCCGCTTCCTTCTCCGCCTTCGCCGCCTCCGCGATCTGCCGCTTGGCGGCGGTCGCGTACATGTCGACGTACTCCTGGCCGGAGAGCTTCATGATCTCGTACATGACCTCGTCGGTCACCGCGCGGAGCACGAAGCGGTCGTGGTCCATGCCGTGGTAGCGGCTGAAGTCCAGCGGCTTGCCGATGCGGATGCCGGGCCGCATCAGCTTCGGCATCACCTTGCCGGGCGGCTGGATCTTCTCGGTGTCGATCATGGCGACCGGGATCACCGGCGCGCCGGTGGCGAGCGCCACGCGCGCGAGGCCTCCGGGCTTGCCCCGGTAGAGGCGGCCGTCGGGCGAGCGGGTGCCCTCCGGGTAGATGCCGAACAGCTCACCGCGTTCCAGGACCTCTATGCCGCTCCTGATCGCCGCCTCACCCGCGCCGCGCGCGCCGGAGCGGTCCACCGGGAGCTGGCCGACGCCCTTGAAGAAGGCCGCCGTCAGCCGGCCCTTCACACCGGGCGTGGTGAAGTACTCGGCCTTGGCGATGAACGTCACCTTGCGGTCGAGGACCGCCGGCAGGAAGAACGAGTCCGAGAAGGACAGGTGGTTGCTCGCGAGGATCGCGGGGCCCTCGGCGGGAACGTTCTCCAGGCCTTCCACCCAGGGCCTGAAGATCATCTTCAGTGGCCCCCCGACGGAAACCTTCATCGCGCCGTACAACAACCGACTGCCTCCTGTATGTGTCGCTCAGACCTTAACCCGGAGCGCCGCCAAAGGCTCCGACGGCCCTGGTCGGTGTCGGTGCGGTCGCGTACGGTGAACCACACGTCCCTCCCACGAGACCGAGACGAAGACAGGAGACCGAAGGTGCCGGTCCTTCCTGGAGCCGAGCCGTACCGCCACGAGGGCGGGGAGGTCGGGGTCCTCCTCTGCCATGGTTTCACCGGCTCCCCGCAGTCGCTGCGCCCCTGGGCCCGATATCTGGCCGGGCACGGCCTGACCGTCGCCCTGCCCCTGCTGCCGGGGCACGGCACGCGCTGGGAGGACATGGTGCTCACCGGCTGGCCCGACTGGTACGCGGAGGTGGACCGCGAGCTGCGCCTCCTGCGCGAGCGCTGCGCGCGGGTGTTCGTGGCCGGCCTGTCGATGGGCGGCGCCCTGGCGCTGCGGCTCGCCGCGAAGCACGGCGAGGGGGTCGAGGGGGTCATCGTCGTCAATCCGGCGAGCAGGGTGCACGGCCTGTCCGCGTACGCGCTCCCGGTCGCCCGCCACGTCGTGCGGACGACGAAGGGCATCACGAGCGACATCGCGAAGGAGGGTGTCCTGGAGACCGGGTACGACCGGGTGCCGCTGCACGCGGCTCACTCCCTGCGGACCTTCCTGCGGCGGGTGGACGGAGAGCTGCCGCAGGTCACCCAGCCGCTGCTGCTCCTGCGCAGCGTGCGGGACCATGTCGTGCCGGCCGCCGACCCGGCCCGGATCCTGAGCCGGGTGTCGTCGACGGACGTGACCGAGATTCTGCTGGAACAGAGCTATCACGTGGCGACGTTGGACCACGACGCGGACCGGATCTTCGAGGAGAGTCTCGCGTTCATCGGCCGGCTCGCACCCAGTGTCGGCAAGGAAGGGACGACGGCAGGTGGCTGAGCACGACTCCGACCGCGAGGACCGTGAGGACCGGGAGCACCGCGACGACCGCGAGGACGGCCGCGGCCACGAGCCGGAGGAGCAGAGCGTGCCCTTCGACGAGGAGGCCGCGTGGGCGGCGATCGTCGCGGGGTACGGCGAGGAGCCGGCGGATCCGCCGGGCGCCAAGCCGTTCAAGTCGGTCGAGGACCTGGCGCTGCTCGAGGCGGAAACGAACGACGAAGGCACCGGCTCCGGGGCCGGCACCGGCGCCGGAGCCGGCGAGGAACCCGGCGACGAGAAGAAGCCGGTCAAACCGCTGGGCAGCTCCGTCTCCTTCGCGCCCGGTGTGGGCCCGCGCGACTACACGGTTCCCGAGCCGTCCGAGGCGGACTTCGACGGGGACGACGAGGGCCACTTCGTACCGCCCGAGCCGCCGCCGCTGCCCGCCGCCGACACGACGGCCAGGTTCGCATGGCTCGGGGTGATCGGCGGCCCCCTCCTGCTGCTGGTGTCGATCCTGCTCGGCTGGGACATGACGTGGTGGCTGGCGACGGTGTGCATCGGCGGCTTCCTCGGCGGCTTCGCCACGCTGGTCCTGCGGATGCGGCCGGACGACGAGGACGACGAAGACCCGGGGCGGGGAGCGGTGGTCTAGCCGGACGAGGGGCCGGGGGAACCGAGGCCGGCCGACCGGGCGACGGGCTGGCGGCGAACCGATGGCCGCCCCTGGCCGACGGCCTGCGGTCTCCCGGCAGCGGCTGGTCGGTCGGTGGTCTCGGCACAGCGGCTGGGCGGTCGGTGGTCTCGGCACAGCGGCTGGGCGGTCGAGGGTCCCCCACAGCGGCCGGGTGTCGAGCGACGGCCCGGCGCCGAATCGACCTCGGCCAAGCGACGGCCCGGCGGCGCACCGCAATTGGCCGGCCGAGCGACGGCCCGGCGCGAACCGCAGCCCAGCCGGGCGACCGCCTGGCGGGGAACCGACCTCAGCCAAGCGACGGCCCGGCGCCGCACCGCAATTGGCCGGCCAAGCGACGGCCCGGCGCGGAACTACGGGCCGGCCGAGCGACGGCCCGGCGCGAACCGCAGCCCAGCCCGGCGACCGCCTGGCGGGGAACCGACCTCAGCCAAGCGACGGCCCGGCGCCGCACCGCAATTGGCGGCCAAGCGACGGCCCGGCCGAGCGACGGCCCGGCGCGAACCGCAGCCCAGCCGGGCGACCGCCTGGCGGGGAACCGACCTCAGCCAAGCGACGGCCCGGCGCGGAACTGAGGTCGGCCGAGCGACGGCCCGGCGCGAACCGCAGCCCAGCCGGGCGACCGCCTGGCGGGGAACCGACCTCAGCCAAGCGCCGGCCCGGCGCCGCACCGCACCGCAATTGGCCGGCCGAGCCACGGCCCGGAACTGAGGTCGGCCGAGCGACGGCCCGGCGCGAACCGCAGTCCAGCCCGGCGACGGCCCGGCCGGACCCGTGGGCCGGCGCCCGGCGATGGTCCGGCCGGTCGTCAGGCGCGCGGCACTCTGAGGGCGGCCAGCACCGGAAGGTGGTCCGTGGCCGCCCTCAGGTCGTGCTCGGTGATGCCGGGGAGGCCGTGAAGTCCCTCCCGCCCGGGCGGATCCGGGAGCAAGGGAGGGACCCCGCAGCCGAGCACCTCCACCCCCTTCGTCGCGAAGATCGCGTCGATGCGGCGGGTCGGGCCGGTGGACGGGAAGGTGTGCTCGCCGCCCCAGGGGGCGCTCGCCCGGCAGTCCTGGAGGACGGTGGTCAGGCGGGCGAAGGTCCGGCCGCTCGGGCCCTCGTTGAGGTCGCCGCCCGCGACGGCGTGTTCCACGCCCATCCCGGCGAGGCGGTCGAGGAGCATCCCGGCCTGCTCGTACCGCTCGTCCCCGTGCAGTCCGAGGTGGCAGCTGAGGACACCCAGCCGGACACCCGCGAAGCGGACGACGGCGGTGGCGAAGCCGCGCCGGTGGTGCCCCGGCGTGAGGGGCAGGAGCACGTCCTCGGTGCGCTCGACGGTCGCCCGCAGCGAGCAGAGGACGGCCGGTCCCGCGGCCGTGGCACCACCGGTCAGGATGACCTGACCCGAGGCGGCCGCGAGCCGGGCGAGCTTCTTGCGCCAGCGGAAGAAGCGGGGGGCCTCCTGGACGAGGACCAGGTCGGGGGCGCAGGCGGCGATCACGCGGGCGAGGGCGTCGGTGTCGTCGCGCATCGAGCGGATGTTGTAGCTGAGGACGCGGAGGACGGCGGAGCCGTCGGGTTCCGTGCGGGAGCTTTCGAGCGGCGGCAACGTCACCATGCCGTCACGATACGTGGTGGTGATCGTGCGGTGCAGCTGTCGGCCGGCCGCGGGTTGCTCTCCGGCCACGAGTTCGCTCCCCGGCGGGGGTTTACTCGCCGGACACGCGTCACTCCCCGGCCGCGGGTTGCTCTCCGGCCACGAGTTCGCTCCCCGGCGGGAGTTTACTCGCCGGACACGCGTCGCTCCCCGGCCGCGGGTTGCTCACCGGACACGAGCCCCTCCCCGGCCGCGGGTTTACTCGCCGGACACGGGCCGCCCCCGACCGTGGGTTTGCTCACCGGACACGCGTCGCTCACCGCCCCGGATTGCTAGCTGGACACGGGCCCCTCCCCGGCCGCAGGTTTACTCACCGGACACGAGCCCTGCCCCGGCCGCAGGTGCGCTCACCGGACACGAGCCGCCCCCGGCTCACCGGACACGAGCCGCTCCCCGGCCGCAGGGTTCACCGGACACGCGTCGCTCACCGCCGCGGGTTTGCTCACCGGACACGCGTTCGTGGCGGCTGTCCGCGCCCGCGCGGCGGTCGCCGCGCGGCGGTCGTCGTACGACGGCACGGCCCCGCGCCCCTTCGAGGGGCGCGGGGCCGTGCCGGCTCGCGTGGCAGCTACATGATCGGGTCGGGCTCGCGGGCCAGGTCCGCCGCGCCCACCAGGCCGGCCTTGTTGCCGAGCTGGGCCGCGATCACGTCGGCGACCGGGCGCCAGTTGCCGCCGACCAGCCAGCGCTTGTACGACTTGCGGATCGGGTCGAGCACCAGGTCGCCCTCGTCGGAGAGGCCGCCGCCGACGATGAAGGCGGAGGGGTCGAAGAGGGAGGCGAGGTCGGCGAGGCCGGCGCCGGCCCAGCGGGCGAGCTCACGGTAGGAGTCGACCGCGACCGGGTCGCCCTGGCGGGCGGCCATGGAGATGTGCTTGCCCTCGATGCCGTCGGGTGTGCCGTCGCCGAGCGAGAGCAGCAGTTCGGCGCGCTCGGGGGTGGCGTTGGCGCGCTGCTTGGCGTACCGCACGAGGGCACGGCCGGAGGCGTACTGCTCCCAGCAGCCCTGCGAGCCGCAGCCGCACAGCAGACCGTCCGGGACCATGCGGATGTGGCCGAACTCGGCGGCCACGCCGAAGTGCCCGCGGCGCAGCTTGTTGCCGATGATGATGCCGCCGCCGAGGCCGGTGCCGAGCGTGATGCAGATGACGTTGCGGTGGCCCTTGCCGGCACCGAACTTGTACTCGCCCCACGCGGCCGCGTTGGCGTCGTTCTCGACGACGACCGGGAGGTGGACGCGCGCTTCGACCTTTTCCTTCAGCGGTTCGTTGCGCCAGTCGATGTTGGGCGCGAAGTAGACGGTCGAACGCTGCCGGTTGACGTATCCGGCCGCGCCGATGCCCACACCGACGATGTCGTGCCCGGCGCGCGCACCCTCCACCGCCGAGGCGATGGCGTCCACGATGGCCTCGGGTGTGGTGGGGGTCGGCACCTTGAAGGTCGAGAGGATGTTGCCTTCCTCGTCGACCACGCCGGCCGCGATCTTCGTGCCGCCGATGTCGACGCCGATGGTGAGTCCCATGAATCCCTCAGTTTCGGTCGAGCCCCGCTACGGCCAACCGTACCCGAGGGGGCCGTCAGTCCAAGTCGATGCGTTGGCCGGGGCCGGTGCCCTCGTCTCCCTCGGAACGGTCGTCCAGGTCCTTGCGCAGGTCGGTGGCGCGGGCCGTCCAGCGCTGCTCCTGGTGCTGGACGGCGGAGCGGTACGCGGCGAGCAGTTCGTTGCCTGCCGCGGCCAGGTGGTCGAAGACGTCCGGGTTGCGCTCGATGACGGGTTCGACGGCGGCCTTGGCCTGCTGGACGACCTGGCGGACCACCTGCTGGGCGGCGGGCCCGGCGACCGCGCCGAACAGCGGGGACTGCAGGCCGGCGAGCTTGTCGGCGACGGTGTCGACGAGCTTGCGCAGTTCCTCGGCGGCGGAGCCCGGCGGCGGGCCGTGCTGGTCGCGGCGGCGGGCCTTCTCGGCCTCCAGGTCCTCGGCGCAGGCGGTGGCCCAGGCGTCGGCGTCGGCGGCGCGCGGCCCCTCTACGACAGCCTCGTGTTCACCGGCGTCGGGCGGGGGGAGCTCTTCGCTCATGACGGACTCCTGACTACGGTTCGTCTCTCCGACGTTACCCGAACGGCGGAACGTCGTTCACCGGGTCCGCGGCCACAGCGCGGGGTCCGGCGCGAACCGGACCCGCAGTTCCCCGTCGCGCAGGGCGGCGCCGTCCACGGTGCAGCGGCGCAGGGCGGAGGGCAGCGGGACGATCCGGCGGAACGGCCCGGCGCTGACGACGAGTTCCTCACCACGCCGGATGAGGTCCAGATCGTCGCGTATGGCGCCGGGCAGGGGGATGTGCCACACGAGCACTCCGTCGTCGGCCAGCCGGTCGGACACGGGCCACTCGATGGGGGAGGCGGCCGGGTTGACGCCGGGGACGGCGAGTGCGGTGAGGTCGTCGGCGCCGCGGGGGTCGTGGCCCAGGTGGGCGACGGCATGGACGACGGGGTGCGCCTCGCCCCACTCCCCCAGGGACTTCCGCTGCTGGGCCACGAGCCGGGAGAGGAGACCGCCGTCGGCGGCCTCCTCCGGCAGGACGCGGGTAGCGACCAGGGACTCCACGGGCAGGCCCCGCAGGGCCAGGCCGAGGCGGGCGTCGCGCACGGCGTCGTCACCGGCCGGTCCCGGCTCGGCGACCAGGCGTACGGCGGTCCGCCGGTCGGCGAGGACGGCCTCCACGGCGGCCAGCTCCAGGTCCCAGCGGGCGGTGGTCTCGTACAGCCACTCGGCGGGCATGGGGACGCCGGCGAGGCGTCCGAGGACGGGGCGCAGGGCGCGGGCGGCCTGCCGTTCCGGGGGGAGGAGCCGGCGCAGGTAGCGGCGCAGTTCCTCCGGGAGGGCGAGGAGGGCGAGCGCCTGCGGGGTGGGCGGCAGGTCGACGACGAGGAGTTCGTAACGATCGCCGCCCTCGGCGAGGGCGGCGTCGCGCAGCGCGCGCAGCAGGGTCAGCTCCTCGGCGCCGGGGAGCGGGGTGACCTCCTCGGGGTCCAGCCGGGAGGCGCCGAGCAGGTCGAGGACGGTGGAGGCGCGGTCCTGGAAGCCGGCGAGGTCGTCGCGGAAACCGGCGGCGGCGTCGGGACGCCAGGCGGTGAGGGCCGGTGCCACCCGCTTCGGCTCGGCTCCCGTCCGCACCCCGAGCGCGGCCCCCAGGCTGTCGGCGCGGTCGGCGCTCAGCACGAGTGTGCGAGTGCCTTCCGCGGCGGCTCGGAGTGCGGTGGCCGCGGCGACGGTCGTACGGCCACTGCCGCCGGGGCCGGTGATCAGGAGGGTGCGCATGAGGGTGAACGGTAACGGACTCGAGGGTCGCCCTCTGTGCTCCGGTGACCGTGGGTCGGCGCGGGGGTGGGTCGCGCGGCCCGGCGCTGCCGGGGCGCCGCCGTGCCCACCCGTGCCGCCCCAGCGGCACGACTGCCCGCGGACGAACGCGGTGGCCCGGCGCAGGGCGGCGCTGGGTGTGCGGGCGGCGACAGCCGCGCCGTGGCCGGGCGGGGTGCCGGGCTACCGCCCGGACTCCACCCGCTTCTTCAGGCCCGCCAGCGCCCTGTCGATGATGACCTTCTCGGCCTTCCGCTTGATCATGCCGAGCATCGGGATCTTGACGTCGACGGTGAGCTGGTAGGTGACCTCGGTCGCGCCCGCCCCGGCCGGCTTCAGGAGGTACGAGCCGTCCAGGGACCGCAGCATCTGGGACTTCACCAGCGTCCAGGAGACCTCGTGCTCCCCGCTCCAGGTGTACGCCAGGGTCTGGTCGTCCTTGATCGCGCCCGCGTCCATGACCAGGCGGACCTGCTCGGCGCGGCCGGCCTCGTCGGTCGCGAGGACCTCCGCCTCCTTCACCTCACCGGTCCAGTCCGGGTAGCGGGCGAAGTCGGCGATGACCGCCATGACGTCGGCCGGTGCCGCCTCGATCGTGATGCTCGAGCTGGTGTATTCCGCCATCGCCGTGGCTCCTCCAGATGCGGGCCGGTAGGGAGAGGTCACCGTGCGCCACCGTGCGCACGTGTGTGCAGCGTGAAGGCTACCGCGCGCCCGACCTGCCGCCTTCATCCCGTCACCCGCCGGCGCTCACCATTCCAGCGCCCACGGCCTGCCGGTCCCCGCGAAGTGGCCCACGTTGACGCACTCGGTCGCGCCGATCCGCATCCGCCGTACCAGCGGCTGGTGGACGTGGCCGAAGAGGGAGTACCGGGGGCGCGTGCGGCGGATCGCGTCCAGCAGCGCCCGGCTGCCCCGCTCGAAGCGGCGCGCGACGGTGTCGTAGACGAGCTCCGGCACCTCGGGCGGGATGTGCGTGCACAGTACGTCCACCTCGCCCACGGCCTCGATCTTCGCCGCGTACTCCTCGTCGCTGATCTCGTACGGGGTGCGCATCGGTGTCCGCAGGCCGCCGCCCACGAAGCCGAAGACCCATCCGCCGATCTCCACCCGCTCCCCGTCCAGCACGGTGGTCCCGGGCCCGGCGAACTCCGGCCACAGCGGCGGCATGTCGACATTTCCGTAGGTCGCGTACGTCGGGGTGGGGAACGCGGCGAACATCTCGGCGTACTGCTTGCGCACCGCCTGCTCGATCACCGCCGCCCGGTCCTCGCCGACGCCCGCCCACAGCCGGGCCCCGAGGTCCCGCGCCTCCCGGAAACGGCGGGCCGTGCGCAATTCCACGATCCGGTCGGCGTTCTCCACGCCGAAGAGGTCGGGGAAGATGCCGCGCGAGTGGTCGGCGTAGTCGAGGAAGAGGACGAGGTCGCCCAGACAGATCAGGGCGTCCGCGCCCTCGCCGGCCTGGGCGAGGTCGCGCGCGTTGCCGTGTACGTCGCTGACCACGTGAATGCGTGTCCTGCGGTTGCCGGACGGTGTGGATGCCATGGCGATGAAGGGTAGGCGTGTGCGGCATACGTGAACAGTGACGCCCCTACCTGCGGTTACTGGCCAGTCAGTAAGTGGATGAACTACTGTGCGCGAGGAGAAGCAATCTGTGTGACGCAGCGAACATCTCGCCGGGACCCCCTGTCGAAGAGTCATACCGGCTAGTAACGTCCGGGCAGTCCAGTCGTGCTCAGGATTTCAACCAGTGGGCCCCGCAGCCCCTGGCGACCCCCGAGCACTCGCCCGAGCCTTGGACCGCACCGTCGCATCACACAACGTCGTGGCGCCGGCGCCCTATGAGGAGCAGCAGTCTTGCGCGAGTTCAGCCTTCCGGCTTTGTACGAGGTCCCTGCGGACGGCAATCTGACCGACATCGTCCGCAGAAACGCCGCGCAGCACCCTGACGTCGCCGTCATGGCCCGCAAGGTGAAGGGCGCCTGGCAGGACGTCACCGCCACGGCCTTCCTGGCCGAGGTGCGCGCCGCCGCCAAGGGCCTCATCGCCTCCGGCGTCCAGCCGGGTGACCGCGTCGGCCTGATGTCGCGCACCCGCTACGAGTGGACGCTGCTCGACTTCGCGATCTGGAGCGCGGGCGCGGTCACCGTGCCGGTGTACGAGACCAGCTCGCCGGAGCAGGTGCGGTGGATCCTGTCCGACTCGGGCGCGACCGCCTGTGTCGTCGAACTGGACGGCCACACCGCCGCCGTCGAGTCGGTGCGCGACTTCCTGCCCGCCCTCAAACACGTCTGGCAGATCGAGGGCGGTGGCGTCGAGGAGCTCGGGCGGCTCGGCAGGGACGTCTCCGACGAGGCTGTCGAGGAGCGCAGCTCGCTGGCCAAGGCCGACGACCCGGCGACCATCGTCTACACCTCCGGGACGACCGGCCGGCCCAAGGGCTGTGTCCTCACCCACCGCAGCTTCTTCGCCGAGTGCGGCAACATCGTGGAGCGTCTGCGGCCGCTCTTCCGCACCGGCGAGTGCAGCGTCCTGCTCTTCCTCCCGCTCGCGCACGTCTTCGGCCGGCTGGTCCAGATCGCCCCGATGATGGCGCCGATCAAGCTGGGCACGGTCCCGGACATCAAGAACCTCACCGACGAGCTGGCCTCCTTCCGGCCGACGCTGATCCTGGGCGTGCCGCGCGTCTTCGAGAAGGTCTACAACTCGGCGCGCGCCAAGGCGCAGGCGGACGGCAAGGGCAAGATCTTCGACAAGGCGGCGGACACCGCCATCGCGTACAGCAAGGCGCTGGACACCCCGTCGGGCCCGTCGATCGGGCTGAAGATCAAGCACAAGGTGTTCGACCGGCTGGTCTACAGCAAGCTGCGCGCGGTGCTCGGCGGCCGCGGCGAGTACGCCATCTCCGGCGGCGCCCCGCTGGGCGAGCGGCTGGGTCACTTCTTCCGCGGTATCGGCTTCACGGTCCTGGAGGGCTACGGCCTGACGGAGTCCTGCGCCGCGACCGCGTTCAACCCCTGGGACCGGCAGAAGATCGGCACGGTCGGTCAGCCGCTGCCGGGCTCGGTGGTGCGCATCGCGGACGACGGGGAGGTGCTGCTGCACGGCGAGCACCTGTTCAAGGAGTACTGGAACAACCCCGGCGCGACCGCGGAGGCGCTGGCCGACGGCTGGTTCCACACCGGTGACATCGGCACCCTCGACGAGGACGGCTACCTCAGGATCACCGGCCGCAAGAAGGAGATCATCGTCACGGCGGGCGGCAAGAACGTGGCCCCGGCCGTGATCGAGGACCGCATCCGGGCGCACGCGCTGGTCGCGGAGTGCATGGTGGTGGGCGACGGGCGGCCGTTCGTGGGCGCGCTGGTCACCATCGACGAGGAGTTCCTGGGCCGCTGGGCCGCCGAGCACGGCAAGCCGGCGGGTTCCACCGCGGCGTCGCTGCGCGAGGACGCGGACCTGCTGGCCGCGATCCAGTCGGCGGTCGACGACGGCAACGCCGCGGTGTCGAAGGCGGAATCGGTGCGGAAGTTCCGCATTCTCTCCTCCCAGTTCACGGAGGACTCGGGCCACCTCACCCCGTCGCTGAAGCTCAAGCGCAACATCGTGGCGAAGGACTACGCGGCGGAGATCGAGGCCATCTACGCGAAGTAGCGAGCCTCCTGGCGGAACGTCATGGCGCGGTGTCCTCGGCGAGGACCCGCGCCATCGTGCGTTCGGCGAGCGCGGTGATGGTGACGAACGGGTTCACCCCGATCGACCCGGGCACCAGCGAGCCGTCGGTGACGTACAGCCGCGAATAGCCCTTCACCCGGCCGTAGTCGTCGGTCGCCTTCCCCAGCACGCAGCCGCCGAGCGGGTGGTACGTGAAGTCGTCGGCGAAGACCTTGCCGGAGGAGCCGAAGAGGTCGTACCGGTAGATCGTCGCGTTCGCCGCGTTGATCCGGTCGAAGAGTCTCTTCGCCATGGCCACGGACACGGCGCTCTGCGCGGCCGTCCAGCCGAGCCTCACCCCGCCCGTGGCGCTGTCGTACGTGAACGACGCCCGCTGCGGGTTCTTGGTGATCGCCAGGTAGAGGCTGACCCAGTGCTCCAGTCCCGTGGGCAGCGGGGCGATCTCCGCGAAGACGGGGTTGGCGGTGTTGGCCCAGTCGTCGATGCCCATGACGGGCATGGTCGACTGGTGGGCGCCGACCGTGTCCCACAGGTGGTTGGCCCGGCCGAGCATCACGTTCCCGTTGGTGCCCCAGCCGGTCCCGACGCTCGCGTCCAGCGCGGGCAGGGCGCCCGTCTCCCGGGCGCGGACGAGGAGTTCGCTGGTGCCGACGCTGCCGCCGCCGAGGAACAGGTAGGTGCAGCCGTACTCCTTGGTCTCGACGACCTTTCCGGTGACGTCGATGCGATCGGCGGTCAGGACGTACGTGCCGTCGGCGGCCCGGCTGACGGCGCGGACCTTCTCCAGGGTGTGGACGGTGACGTTGCCGGTGCCGAGCGCGGACGCCAGGTACGTCTTGTCGAGGCTGCGCTTGCCGTGGTTGTTGCCGTAGATGACCTCGCCGGCGAGGGCCGACTTCGTCGCCGTACCGGCCGCCTCGCGCTGCATGTACCCGAAGTCGTAGACGTTGGGCACGAAGGTGGTCCTCAGGCCGGCGTTCCGGGCGTGCTTGCGGGAGACGCGGGAGAACCTGTACCACTCCGTCGACTCGAACCAGGCGGGGTCGACGGTGTTGACGCCGAGCATCGAACGGGCGCGCGGGAAGTACGTGGAGTACATCTCGTCGACGTCGACGGTCGGGAACTGCTCGGCGAAGTAGGACGGGAGCGGGGTGACCGCCATCCCGCCGTTGACGAGGGAGCCGCCGCCCACCCCGCGCCCCACGTACACGGACATGTCGGCGAAGTGCACGCGGTCCAGGACGCCGGGGTAGGAGCCGATGTCCTTGTTGACGACGTCCAGCCAGAGGAAGGTCGCCAGGGGCGCCTCGGTGCGGGTGCGGAACCACATGGAGCGCTGGTCGGGGGCGCCGGTGGAGCAGAAGACCTTGCCGTCGGAGCCGGCCGTGTTCCACAGGCGGCCCATCTCGAGGACGAGGGTGCGGATGCCGGCCTGGCCGAGGCGGAGGGCGGCGACCGCTCCGCCGTAGCCGGAGCCGACGACGATGGCGGGGGCGGACTCGACCGCGTCGGGCTCGGCGGCTCGGGCGGAGGTGAGGCCGACTCGGGTGAAACCGAGGGTGGCTGCCGTCTGGAGGGCGGCCATGCCAAGGATTTGACGTCTCGTCAACTGATGCTGAGTCAGCTGACGTCCTATCAGTTTTGCTGTCATGTGCGCAGCATGGGCGGATTTTCCGCCTCCGGCTAGGGGAGGCGGGCGCTTCAAGGGTGCGGGGTCTGCCCTCGGGCGACTGCGGGTGCGTCACGGCCGGCCGCGCAGTTCCCCGCGCCCCTGACGAGGCGCTCCCCACGGACGGTCTCCTTCGCCCGGGAGCTGCGCCGGGCCG
This sequence comes from Streptomyces sp. NPDC052016, assembly GCF_044548445.1. Classification (NCBI taxonomy): domain Bacteria; kingdom Bacillati; phylum Actinomycetota; class Actinomycetes; order Kitasatosporales; family Streptomycetaceae; genus Streptomyces; species Streptomyces sp. NPDC052016. The sequence continues at coordinate 217,179 of NZ_JBIUBX010000003.1, read as the reverse complement.
GGGCGCCATCGCTCCGGGGCGGGCGCCCGCAAGCCTTGTGCGCTCGCGTGGTTACCCGCGCCCCTGACCGGGAGCCCCCCGGGGATGTTCCTTACAGCAGCTCCTTCAGCTTCTCCGCCAGCAGGTCCCAGCGCCACCTGTCCTCCACCCACTGCCTGCCCCGCTCCCCCATCCGTCGGCGCAGTTCGGCGTCGCCGAGGAGGGCGACGATCCGCTCGGCGGCCTCCTGGGGCGAGCCGCCCCGCACGACCCAGCCGGTCTCGCCGTCGAGGACGGCGTCGGGGGCGCCCCCGGAGTCGCCGGCGACGACGGGCAGCCCCGTCGCGGAGGCCTCCAGGTAGACGATGCCGAGCCCCTCCACGTCGAGCCCGCCCCGGCGGGTGCGGCACGGCATCGCGAAGACGTCCCCGGCGCCGTAGTGGGCGGGCAGGTCCGACCAGGGCACCGACCCGGTGAAGCGCACGGAGCCGGCCACGCCCGTCTCCCGCGCCAGCCGGCGCAGGTCCTTCTCGTACGGCCCGCCGCCGACGATCAGCAGCACGGCCTCCGGCTCGGCGGCCAGGATCCGGGGCATGGCCAGGATCAGCGTGTCCTGGCCCTTGCGCGGCACGAGCCGCGAGACGCACACCACCACCGGCCGGTCGGTGAGCCCGAGCCGCGCCCGCACCTCGTCCCCGCCCGAGCCGGGGTGGAAGGTCTTCTCGTCGACACCCGGCGGCAGCTGCACCATCCGCCCGGCGGCCTCGGCGCTGAGCGCGGTCGCGATCCGCGCACGCGTGTACTCCCCGAGGTAGGTGAGGGTGTCGGTGCTCTCGCCGATCCGGCCCAGCAGCTGCCGGGAGGCGGGCAGCTGCGCCCAGCCGGCCTCGTGCCCGTGCGTGGTGGCCACCAGCCGCTCGGCACCGGCCCTGCGCAGCGTGGGCGCCATCAGCCCGAGGGGCGCCGCGGCCCCGAACCACACCGACGCGCACCCGTGTTCCCGCAGCAGCCCGACCGCCCGCCGGGTCGCGGCGGGCGTCGGCAGCAGCATCGTCGTCCGGTCGCGTACGACGGTGAAGGGCTGCTCGGCGTCGAAGGCCGCCGTCGCCTCGGTCCCCTCCCTGCCGCGCTTCCAGGTGGACGCGTAGACGACGAGCCGTTCGGGGTCGAGCCGCAGCGCCATGTTGTGCAGGAACGCCTGGATACCGCCGGGGCGGGGCGGGAAGTCGTTCGTCACGATCAGGGTCTTGTGCATCGCCGCCGACCTTATCCAACCCGTGCGCACAGCCGTGCCCGGCCGTGTTTCACGCCCCGCGCACAGCCTAGGGGGGATCATGTGGCCCGCAACCCCCGAAAAAGAGGACAGACTGGGGCAGACGTGGAGTTGATGGACGGCAGGCGCTCCCCCGCGAGCCCGGCCGCGCTGCCGGCCATCTGGGTCGTGACGCGGCTCGCGCTGCTGCTGTGCGTCTTCAAGGCGGTCGTCTTCCCGGGCCCGGACGTGACCACCGACGTGTCCGTCATCTACCAGGGCTGGTACGACGTCCTGCGCACCGGAACGTTTCCGCGGGACGACGTCACATGGCAGTACCCGCCCGCCGCCGCCCTCGCCGTCCTCGCCCCGGCCCTCCTGCCCTTCCTCGACTACGCGTCGGCCTTCTTCGTCCTGGCCTTCCTCGCCGACCTGGCCGTCCTCGCCCTGCTGCTCGCGGCGGGCGCGCGCCCCGGCCGTTCGCCGATCGGTGCGTGGGTGTGGGTGGCGGGCGTCCCGCTCCTCGGCCCGACCGTCTACGCCCGCTACGACGTGATGGTGACCGCGGTCGCGGTGGCCGCGCTGCTCGCCGGGGCCCGGCGCCCCAGGACGATGGGCGCGCTGGTGGGCCTGGGAGCGCTGCTGAAGGTGTGGCCGGCGCTGCTGCTGGCCGGCGCGGTGCGGCGGCGGGCGTGGGGCGCGGCGGCGGTGACCGCCGGCGTGCTGTCGGCCGCGTTCGCGGTGTCGATGCCCGGGGCCTTCGCCTTCCTGGCCTTCCAGCGCGACCGGGGCACCGAGGTGGAGTCGCTGGGCGCCCTGGTGTTCCACGTGGCCCGGCAGTTCGGCTGGCGGGGGGAGGTCCTGCTCCACTACGGCTCGGTGGAGTTCCTCGGCCCCTGGGTGGACGAAGTGAGCGACGCGGCCGTGGGGCTCGGCGCGCTCGCCTGCGGCTGGCTGCTGCTGTGGCGGCTGCGGGCGGGACGGTTCGCGCCGCACACGCTCGCGGACGCCGCCTTCACCGCGGTCCTGCTGTTCACCGTGACGAGCCGGGTGATCAGTCCGCAGTACCTGGTGTGGCTGGTGGGACTGGCCTCCGTCTGCCTGTGCTTCCTGACGAGCCGGATGGGGCTGCCCGCCGCGCTGGTGCTGGCCGCTTCCCTGGTCACGGTGCTGGAGTTCCCGGTCTGGTTCGCGCACGTCGTCGCGAGCGATCCACTCGGTGTCACCCTGCTGTTCCTGCGCAACGGCCTGCTGGTGGCGGCGACGGTCACCGCGGCCGTACGGCTGTGGCGCTCGACCGTGCCCCGGCCCGGCGATCCGGCCGTCCTCACCGGTCACAGCGCCCGCGCCCACGGGGCACCGGTCTCCTCCTGAGTCCGCGCCCGCCGCAGCAGCACGCCCACGACCGCGCACTGCACCGCCATCGCGAGCGCCAGGGCCATGCACACCCCGGGCAGTCCGAACCCCGACAGGCCGTGGGCGAGGGGCAGTTGGAGGGCCGTGCCGAGCACGGTCACCCGCAGCAGCACGGGCGCTCCCCCACTGCCCTCGAAGACCCCGCCGAGCGCGATGAACCCGGCCATCAGGAGCAGGTAGGGCCCGACGCAGCGCAGGAACAGCACGCCCTCGTGGGCCACGGCGGGCCCGGCGCCGAACGCGGCCATGATCCAGGGCGCCGTGACGGCCAGCAGCACGGCCACCGGCAGGGCGAACGCCACGGAGACCAGCAGCGCCTGCCGCCCGATCGTCCACGTCAGCGCCCCGCCCTCCCCCTCGCCCGAGCGGGGGGCCTCCCGCCGCCCGACCCCCCGGCTGTGCGCGGTGTGGATGGAGGCCGCCTGGCGCACCGCGTAGAAGCCCATCGTCGCCACGTAGAGGACCTTGTAGGCGATCGCGTACGCGGCGACGGCCGTCACCCCGAGCCGCGCCACGACGGCGACCAGCCCCAGCGCGCCGGCCTGGCGGACGGTGAAGTCGAGGGACATCGGCAGCCCGGTCGCCAGCGTCCGCCGTAGCGACGAGCCGCTGTGCGGGGCGCGGGCGGCCGAGCGCAGCAGGGCGTCGCGGCGCAGGGCTACCAGTCCCGCGGCGAGGGCCACGCTCCGGCACAGCACGGTGGAGGCGGCGGCGCCCCGGACGCCGTGGAGGTGGATGAGGAACGGGTCGAGGACCAGGATCAGGCCGTTGGTGAGCAGGGCGAGCCGCATCGGGGTTCTGGTGTCCCCGGCGCCCTTGAGGATGCCGTCGACGAGGTTCTGGGCGAAGAAGACGGCCGTGCCGGGCATCGAGAGCGCGAAGTAGGCGACGGCGAGGGGCAGCGCGGCGCCGTCGCCGCCGCCCAGCACGAGTCGCGCCAGTGGCTCGCGCAGCAGGAAGCCGCCGACGGCGACCACGGGCGTCACCACCGCGCACAGCGTCCAGCCGCCCCGTACGGCCGCGCGCACGGCCCCTGGATCACGGGCCCCCCGGGCGTGCGCGACGAGCACGGTCGTCCCGGAGGCGAAGACCAGGGCGACCCCGAGCAGCATGTTCTCGGTGGTGGTGGCCACCGCGACGGCGGCGACCGCGGGACCGCCGAGCCGGGAGACCCAGACGGTGTTGATGAGTCCGGCGGCGACGGAGGCGAGGAGGGAGAAGTAGACGGGGCGGGCGAGTGCGATGAGCTGCTTGCGGTGACCGTCCACTGTCGATGTCCCCCTGCTGACTACCTCTGTCCGAGCTACCTCTAACCGAGGTAGCTCGGACAGAGGTAGCATGAGTGCTCCGTGACCGCAAGGAGGAGCCCGCCCGATGCTGGAGCTGTCGATCCTCGGCTTCCTCGCCGAACACCCCCTGCACGGCTACCAACTGAAGGAGCGCATCAAGGCGCTGAGCGGGCACGTCCGCCCGGTGAGCGACGGCGCCCTCTACCCGGCGATCACCCGCCTGGTCGCGGCCGGCAAGCTCGACCAGCGCACGGAGGAGGGCGCGAGTGCGGCTCCGCGCCGGGTGCTGTCCCTGACGGACGCCGGCCGCGCGGACCTGCTGGAGCGGCTGCGCCACCCGAAGCAGAGCGAGATCACCGACCAGGTCCGCTTCAACACCGTCCTCGCCTTCCTGCGCCACCTGCCCGACCGGCGCGAGCAGGCGGCGGTGCTGCGTCGCCGGCTGGAGTTCCTGGAGACGCCGGCGAGCTTCTTCTACGACGACGGCGAGCCGGTACGGGCCGAGCAGGCCGGGGACCTGTTCCGGCAGGGCATGCTGCGGGTGGCGCGGGCGACGGGCCAGGCGGAGCGGGCGTGGCTGCGCGAGGCGATCGCGCACCTCGACGAGGCCGGCTGATCAGCCCAGCCGGTCGTGCAGGTACTGCCGCCAGTCGGCGGTGAAGTCCTCGACCGTGGTCCCCAGGACGCCGTCCATCGCGCCCTCGACCGCGCCGTCCCGCTTCCCGTGCTCCCCGACCGCCCGGTAGAACGCCTCCAGCCGCGCCTCGCCCCACCGCTCGGCGATCATCCGGCAGGCCAGCCAGCCGCCCTCGTACGCCCGCGCCAGCCGGTTCGCGTCACCGGCGAAACCGAAGTCCGCGTCGACGGGCAGCTCCGCCGGGGCCTTCCCCCGCGCGACGGCGTTCGCCAGCTCGGGAGCGACCTCCTTCGGGGTGCGTCCGGTGCCGCGGTAGCCGACCCAGTCGGCGTAGCCCTCCGACAGCCACAGCGGGGTGGCGGCGTTGGTGTGGGCGCGGGTGGCGACATGGGTGGTCTCGTGGGTGAGCACGACCTGTTGCCCGACCGGACCCAGCACGCCGTACGCGTCCGGGTTGAGGACGACCCGGTCCGCCGGCGCCCTGGCCGCGCCGCCCGTCTCGCCCGTGGTGACCGCGGCGATCCCGCGGTAGGAGGAGGCGGGCGAGCCGAGCAGGGCCGCCATGCCGTCCAGCGACTTCGGGACGAGCAGCACGACGTGCCGCGCCCAGTCGGCGCCCCACGCCGCGGAGACCGCCGGGACCGCCCGGTCGGCCAGGTCGGCGAAGGCCCGCAGCCGGGCGTCCGTCTGCCCGACGCCCAGGACGAGACTGTGCGCGCCGCGGACGACGGCCACGGTCCCCTGGTCCCACAACTGCTCGCCGGCCTTCTTCCCCGGCCGCTCGGAGGCCACGGTCCACCGCCCGTCGGCGGCACGGGTCAGCCGCACACTGCGGGCCGCGGTCACCGGGGCCCTGTCGTAGCCCTGGACGCGGTAGCTCAGCTCGGCGTCGGCGGTGGCGGTGTCGCCGCTGCGGTGGACGGCGGTGACCCGGTACGACCAGGCGGCCAGCGGCACGGCCCGCAGCCGCGTGTACCCGGTGCGGTCGCCCGTGGCGGCGAACGCGTCCTCGTCGTGGGCCAGCACCGCGGCGGCCCGCCGGTCGAGCACCCGCTGCACGTCGGCCCGCGCGCGGTCCGTCCCGGGCTGCCCGCCGCATCCCACGAGGGGGACGAGCAGCAGCACCGCGCAGACGAGCAGCCGCCCCACCCCTGTACACCGGGATCCGTCCGTCCGCCTCCGACCAGCCATCCTCCCGATCGTACGGCCCCCCGCCCGAAGCGGAACCCGGCCGAACCGCCCGCGCGCTCTCCGCCGGCGGTGGCCGAGCGCCTCGTCAGGGCCGCGTCACCGCCGACACGGGCATCATGCCCACCGGGTCGTAGCGCACCGGCGCCCCCGGGTAGGGAGCGTGGATGACCTGCCCGTTGCCGACGTACATGCCGACGTGGCTGGCGTCGGAGCGGTAGGTGACCAGGTCCCCGGGGCGCGCCTGGGAGAGGGGCACCCGCCGGCCGGCGTGCGCCTGGGCCTGGGAGGTGCGCGGGAGGGAGACGCCGGCCTGCGCGTACGACCACTGCGTCAGGCCGGAGCAGTCGAAGCCGGAGGGACCGTTGGCACCCCAGACGTACGGCCTGCCGAGCGCGGAGCGGGCGGCGGCCACGGCGGCGGCCGCGCGTCCCGAGGCCGGGGCGGCGTCCCCGAGGCCGGGCATGCGGCCGGAGCGGGAGGCCCGGTCGTAGGCGGCGCGCTCGGCGGACGGCAGAGAGTTCAGCAGCCGGCGGGCCTGGGCGAGCTTCTGCTCGACGGTCCGCTTGTGCCGCGCGACGGCCTTGCGGCTCTTCTCCAGTTCGCCGAGCTTGCGGGTGGCCTCGGCGCGCTCCTGGCCCAGTTCGCGCAGCGCGTCCTGAAGGTCCTTCAGCTCTCCGGCTTGGTGGAGGGTGATCCGGTCGAGGACGGCCGCCGTGTCGAGGTAGTCGTCCGGGTCCTCGGAGAACAGCAGGGCCAGGGACGGGTCGAGGCCGCCGGAGCGGTACTGCGCGCCGGCCAGCGCGCCGAGGTGTGCGCGCAGGTCGTTGATGTGCGCCTGCTGGCGGGCGATCCGGTCCTGCGCGTCACCGACCTGCCGCCGCAGCGTGCCCGCCCGCTCGCCGGCCTTGTTGAAGGCCTCGGTGGCCTTCTCGGCCTCCTCGTAGAGGCGGTCCACCTCGGCCCGGGTGTCGTCGTACGGCGCGGCCTGGGTCGGTACGGCGGCGGAGAGGGCGCCGAGGGCGGCGGCCGTGGTGGACAGGACGCACACGGCGCCCCGGTCGAACCCGGACGGTGCAAAGCGGCGATGGGACCCCACGGGAAGCCGCGCTCCTTCCACTGGCGGACGAGGAAACGCGGCAGACAGTAGCCCCGTGACCGGGGGCCCACCAAAGACGTCCGTGGCCACGCACCGTGACGCCCCGCCTCTGAACGCAGGTCATCGGCGGGGCGCGGGGTCAGTTCACGGCGTCGTGATTCGCCCGTTCGGGCGCTTGGGCGGTGTGATCTCGAGGGTGCTCAGATCCGGACGCCGAACTGGAAGGGCATGTTGTTGATCGACTCGTAGCGCACGACCGTGCCGCTGCGCGGGGCGTGCAGCACCTGGCCGTTGCCCGCGTAGAAGCCGACGTGGTGCAGGTCGCCGTAGAAGATGACCAGGTCGCCGACCTTGAGGTCGGACTGGGAGTAGATGCGCGTCCCGGCGTTGGCCTGGGCCTGCGAGGTGCGCGGGATGCCGACGCCGGCCTGGGCGAAGGCCCAGGAGGTCAGGCCCGAGCAGTCGAAGGAGTTCGGGCCGGAGGCGCCGTAGACGTAGGGCGAGCCGATCTTGCTCTGGGCGGCCTGGAAGGCGGCCATGGCCCGGCCGGAGGCGGGGGCGGTGTTGCCGAGGTCGACGCGCTCGCTCGCGGAGCGGCTGGCGCGGGCGTCGGCGGCGGCCAGCTCGGCCTTCTCCTCGGCCGTCAGCGTGTTGAGGAGCTTCTGCGCCTCGGCGAGCTTGGCCTGGACTTCCTTCTTCTTCTTGCCCAGCTCGGTCCGGGTGGAGGCGAGGTCCTTGAGCTTGTCGGACGCCTCGGAACGGTCCTGGGCGAGCTCGCGCTGCTTCTCCTGGATCTTCTTCAGCGCCTCGACCTGCTGGGCGCTGAGCTGGTCGGCGGTGGACGCCTTGTCCAGGTAGTCGTCCGGGTCCGACGACAGGAAGAGCTGGAGGGAGGAGTCGATGCTGCCCGTGCGGTACTGGGCGGCGGCCGCCAGGCCGATGCCGTCGCGCAGCGCGTTGAGCTCTTCCTGGCCGCGCGCGACGTTGTCCTGGATGGTGGAGATCTCCTTCTGGAGCTTCTCCTGCTTCTCCTTGGCCCCGTTGTACTTCTCGGTGGCCTGCTCGGCCTCTTCGTAGAGCTTGTCGACCTTGGTCTTGACCTCGTCCTTGCTGGGCTTCTCGCTGGGCGCGGCATTGGCGGCCTGCGAGCTGAGGGCGACGGCGGCGGCGGCCGCGGTGGTCAGCACGGTCACGCGTGCGCGACTCGGTTGCTTGGGTCGACGGTGGGACGCCACGGAGGACGAGCTCCTTCTTGTGAGTGATCACTCGGGCGGAGGTTCGATGGCAGACCCTAGTGACCTTCTTGTGATCACTTCAAATCCTGGCACCAAAAAAGTGGGTGCCGCAACGCATTCTTTACGCCCAACCCACATGCAGTGACGCCCGGTTGACGCTACGTTGCGTGACGATCCCGCCAATTCGGGCATTGAGCCTGTACGTTGACGTTCAGGTCAGTCGCTTCAGGAGTACCGCAGATGCGACGGGCCGGGCGCCCGCCCTGGCGACCCCGTCGGCCACCTCGCGGTCGGTCGAGGCGACGATGACCGGACGGCCGGGCGGCTCGGCCCGCACGAGCTGGCGGATGAGCTCGTCGGCGGTCACGCCCGGCTTGGAGAACAGCACCCGCACGCCGCGCGGCGGCGCGAGCAGCACCGGCGCGGCCAGTTCGGCCCCGTCGAAGACACAGGTGACCTCGGCGCCGGTCTGCGCGGCGAGCTGCGAGAGCTGCCCGAGCAGCCGCAGCCGCTGCTTCTCCAACGGCATCTGCGGATAGCCGGTCTTGGTGACGTTGTAGCCGTCGACGACGAGATGCGCCTGCGGCAGGGCGAGCAACTGGTCGAGAATCGCCGGGTCGTTCTCGGACAGCGCGCGAGCGGCGATGTCCTTCGGGGTCATTCGTCCCGGTTCGACCGCATCCACGGTCTCCGCCGGCCGCACCGACACGGGCGGCAACGCCAGCTCCCTGCGCAGCCCTTGGGCCGCGTCCAGCAGGGTGTCCACCAGCAGCCGCACCCGCATGTCCTCGACGCTGCGCCCCTCGCGCGCCGCCCGCCGAGCGGCCTCCAGCGCGGCCTCCGTCTCCCCGAGCCGCGCCTTCAGCCGCCGCGCCTCGCTCTCGGCCGCGGACAGCTGCGCGTGCCCCTCGGCGCGCACGGCCTCGATCTCGCCGTGCATCTTGCGCAGCGCGGCCTCACCGCGCTTGACGTCGCTGAGGGCCGAACGCAGCTTGCGATGCAGCGATTCGGCCTCCTTCTTCGCGGCCTCCAGCTCGGTGCGCAGCCGTTCGGTCTCGGCGCGGGTCTGCTCCCGAGCCTGGGCGAGCTGCTCGCGCAGCCGCTCCAGCTCCGCGCGGCTCTCCTCGTCGGCGCGCTCGGCGTCCGCCCGCTGCGCCTCCTCACCGGCCGCGGTAACCAGCTTGACCCAGTCGGTGGGCCGCAGTACGTAGGCCGCGGCCGCCACGTCGAGCGGGTCCGCGGCCGGGGGCGGCGAGCCGGAGTCGAGGGCGCCGGACAGTTCCGGCTGGGCCTCTCTGAACTTCTCGGCGATGCGCTGCCGGAACAGCGGGTCGGTCTCCAGCGCGGCGGCCATCGCGTTGCCCGCGAACTTGGCCCGCCGGTTCGGGGCGAACCGGGCGTACTGCCGCAACTGGGCGGGCAGTTCGCCGACGGTCAGCCCGCCGAAGGCGTCCGAGACGATCTGGACGACCCGGCGGCGCACCCCGTCGGGCAGCGGACGGTCGAGCACCTCAGCGGCGCCGTCGCCCGGCCCCCCGCCTGCGCTCTCCACCATCCGTCACACCCCAATTTCTGAGCTGGGCCCTCCCCCACCCTCGACTTCGCTCGAGCGGGGGGACCCCCGTCGTCAGGAGCCGGCGCCCGGCCGGTCCACGAGTTCCACCTGATCCACGGCGTTGCACCAGCGGCACCGCACCGACTCGATGGTCTCACTGACCACCTGGCGCTCCTCGACCGTCGGCTCGCCGGCGAGATCGAGGTGGACGTACTCGACGACCTTCGACGAGCGCGTCACGTCGAACCGGGTGAGGTTGCCGCACAGCGTGCAGCGCCACCGCGTGCTGGCGGTCGGCAGGGGAACCGTCATCGTGACTGTCCGCTTCCTTCTAGTGTCGGCCTTGTGGCACCGGGTCGCGCCCAGGCTCCCCGGTCCATGTGGCTCGTAACCCTACGGCCTGGCGGGTACTCGTCGCCCATCCGTCCACGGCGGCGAGGCGGTCCGGGTCAGTGCGTCCCGTTACGTCATGCTCTGTTCATGATCGGCGACTGGAGCGGGTCCCTGAGCAGGGCCGTGCGTGAAGCCGTGGGCCGCGCGATCCGGCGGCCGGCGGCGCCGGTGACGTACGGCCTGATCGCCCTGTGCTGTCTGGTCTTCGTGATCGGCCCCGCCTCGGGCCTCGATCCGTCGTACGGCACCGACGAGGAGCTGCTCGCCGTCCAGCGGGCCTACTTCCGCCGCTGGGGCGTGATCCCGGCCGAGCTGTTCGAGGGCGCGGCCGCCACCGCCCTCACCCCCGCGACAGCTCTGTTCGTCCACGGCAGCTGGGTGCACCTGCTGGGCAACATGCTCTTCCTCTACGTCTTCGGGGCGATGACCGAGCACCGGATGGGCCGCGTCCAGTTCACGCTCTTCTACCTCGGCTGCGGCTACCTGGCCCTGGTGGGCTACGCCGCCGCCCACGCCGACTCCGACCAGTCCCTGGTCGGAGCCTCGGGGGCGATCTCGGCGGTCCTCGGCGCGTTCCTCTACCTGTTTCCCCGGGCGCGCGTCACCAGTCTCCTGCCGTTCCTCTTCTTCCTGCCGCTGCGCTTCCCGGCCTGGGTGGTGCTGCCCTTCTGGGCGGCCCTGCAGTGGCTGGCGGCGGAGCGGGCCGGACCGGGGCCGGGTGTGGCCTATCTGGCGCACCTGCTGGGCTTCGGCCTGGGCTTCACCTTCGCGTGGGCCCGGTTCGGCGGGACGACTAGAGTGAAGTCCGCCCCAGCTCCGGCCCCCGAGGGAGAGAACCAGCCGTGATCACCGCGATCGTCCTCATCAAGACCAGCGTGGACCGGATCCCCGAGATCGCGGAGCGGATCGCTTCGCTGGACTCCGTGAGCGAGGTCTTCTCCGTCACCGGCACCTACGACCTGATCGCCATGGTGCGGGTGCGGCAGCACGAGGACCTGGCGGAGGTCATCCCGGGGCGGATCAGCAAGATCCCCGGTGTCGAGGCGACGGACACGCACGTGGCGTTCCGTACGTACTCGCAGCACGACCTCGAGGCGGCGTTCGCCATCGGGCTGGACTCCTGACCGGGTGAAGACCGGCCACTGACCTGCGGGGGCGCCGGTCACACGGCCGGGACACAGCGGCCGTCCTCCGTCCTGTACGTCCACTGCGCGCCGTCGGCCACCAGTTCCTTCACGGCGGCGACGAAACGCTCCACGTGCTCGTCGGGGGTGCCCGCGCCGAAACTCACCCGGATCGCGTTGAGGGACCTCTCGCCCGGGGCGGCCTCGGGGGCGCCGCACTCGCCCTGGGCCTGGGGGTCGCCGCCCAGCAGGGTGCGCACCAGCGGGTGGGCGCAGAACAGGCCGTCGCGGACGCCGATGCCGTACTCGGCGGAGAGGGCGGCGGCGAAGTGGGAGCTGTTCCAGCCGTCGACGACGAAGGAGATGACGCCCACGCGCGGGGCGTCGTCGCCGAAGAGGGACAGGACGCGCACCTCGGGGACCTCGGCCAGGCCCGCGCGCACCTTGTCGATCAGGTGCCGCTCGCGGGCGACCAGGGTGTCGAAGCCGGCCTCGGTGAGGGCCTTGCAGGCGGAGGCGACGGCGTAGGCGCCGATGACGTTCGGGGAGCCCGCCTCGTGCCGCGCGGCGTTCTCGTGCCACTCCACGTCCACTCCCCCGTCCTCGCGCCGGGTGACCCTGCGGCTGGCGCCGCCGCCCGCGAGGTAGGGCTCGGCCGCGCGCAGCCAGTCGGCACGGCCGGCCAGGACGCCGGAGCCGAAGGGGGCGTACAGCTTGTGCCCGGAGAAGGCGACCCAGTCGACGTCGAGGTCGCGCACGGACACCGGGTGGTGGGGGGCGAGCTGGGCGGCGTCCAGGACGATGCGGGCGCCGTGGGCGTGGGCGGCCGCGGCCAGCTCGCGGACCGGCCACAGCTCGCCGGTGACGTTCGAGGCGCCGGTCACGCAGACCAGGGCCGGGCCGTACGGGTCGCGGTCGGCGAGGGCGCGTTCCAGGGTGTCCACGGCCTGGCGCGGGGTGCGCGGGGCGTCGAGGTAGGTGACGTGGGCGTCCTTCCAGGGCAGCAGGGAGGCGTGGTGCTCGGTCTCGAAGACGAAGACCTGGCAGCCGGCCGGGAGGGCCCGGGCCAGCAGGTTCAGGGAGTCCGTGGTGGAGCGGGTGAAGACCAGCTGGTCGTCCTCACGGCAGTCGAGGAACTCCGCGACCGTCCGGCGGGCGTTCTCGAAGAGGTCCGTGGAGAGCTGGGAGAGGTAGCCGGCGCCGCGGTGGACGCTGCCGTAGTACGGGGCGTAGGCCGCCACGTCGTCCCAGACGCGCTGCAGGGCGGGGGCGCTGGCCGCGTAGTCGAGCGCCGCGTAGGTGACCTCGCCACCCGTGACGAGTGGAACGGTGACGTCCCGGCCCAGAACGGGCAGCGGGGCACAAACGGCCTGGGCGGCGGCAGCGGTGGAGACGGACATGGTGAACTCCCGTGAAAGGCAGGCGGAATCACCACGCGAGCACACGTGCGCACGGACACCGCGGCACGACTCGGCGTGGGAGAAGAGGTGAAGGGGAATGCGGAGGCGGGGCTCTGCGGCCCTGGGGCCTGTCCGACCATTCCCGTCGTCGCCCGGAGGGCGGCACCGCGGCGTCAGGTGCGTGCTCTCGGCGGGCCGGGCGCAGACCCTCGTACTGGGTGTACTCGGGGCTGTGCCCGGTGCGGCGAGAGTGCGTGCATGGCGCCGCGGTGCAGACGGGCATGGCCAGACAGGCCCTAGCGCATTCGCTTGCTCACGGGAGGCTCCTCGACGACCAGGACCCCTGGTTTCGCGAGGGGTCCGCGCTTGCCGTAGACCTCGCTGCCTACGACCTGGTCTTCACCCGGGGCACCCCGCCACGGACGGAGGGTTGCCGGACAGTCGGCCGGGGCCTCATGACTGTCACTCATGACCTGGACAGGAACGTACGTGAACTGATCGCGGTCCCGCAACTCCTGTCCGGATCGCGGGACCGCGCCGTTCGTCCGTCACGCGTTGCTGGCCGCCACCCAGCGCTCCAGCGCCCGCTTGGCCGCCCCGGAGTCGATGGACTGCGCCGCCTTCTCCATACCGGCGCGGATCTGCTCGGCCAGCGGCGCGTCGGTCGGATCCAGCGCCGCCAGGGCGGCGGCGGAGTTCAGCAGGACGGCGTCCCGCACGGGGCCCGTCTCGCCCTCCAGGAGCCGTCGCGCGACCTCGGCGTTGTACGAGGGGTCCGCTCCCCGCAGCGCCTCGACCGGAACCAGTCGGATGCCGACGTCCCGGGGGTCGAAGGTCTCCTCGGTGACCTTGCCGTCACGGACGATCCACACCCGGGAGGTGGACGTGGTCGTCAGCTCGTCGAAGCCGTCGTCGCCCCGGAACACGAGGGAGGAGTTGCCGCGCTCGGCGAAGACCCCGGCGATGAGCGGGGCCATGCGCGGGTCGGCGACCCCCACCGCCTGGGCCTTCACCTTCGCCGGGTTGGTCAGCGGGCCGAGGGCGTTGAAGGTCGTCCGGATGCCCAACTGCCCGCGCGCGGCGGCCACATGACGCAGCGCCGGGTGGAACTTGATCGCGAAGCAGAAGGTGATCCCGGCCTCCTCGGCCACCTCGGCGACCCGCTTCGGCGTCAGTTCGAGATTGACGCCCAGCTTCTCCAGGACGTCCGAGGCGCCGGACGCGGAGGACGCGGCCCGGTTGCCGTGCTTGACGACCTTCGCGCCCGTGCCGGCGATGACGATCGACGACATCGTGGAGATGTTCACGGTCTTCGCGCCGTCGCCGCCGGTACCGACGATGTCGACGGTCCGCCCCGGCACCTCGATCACGTTCGCGTGCTCGTACATGGTCCGTACCAGCCCGGTGATCTCCGCGACGGTCTCGCCCTTGGCGCGCAGCGCCACCGCGAACCCGGCGATCTGCGCGTCGGTCGCCTCGCCGCGCATGATCAGGTCCATCGCCCAGGCGGTGTCGTCCGCGGTGAGGTCGTGGCCGTCCAGCAGGCCGTTCAGCAGCCTGGGCCAGGAACGGCCCGCCGCGGTGTCGCCTCCAGCGGGGGTCACAGCGCTCATAAGCCGCTCCTGGTTCCGTGCGGTCCCGCTCTTCGGGACACGCGTCTCAACGGGTCCACCCTATCCAGCCGGGGGGCACGGCGAAGGGCCCCGTCCGGTGTTCGGACGGGGCCCTTCGGCGTGACGTGGCGACGCAGTGATCAGTGGTGGCCGTGGCCGCTCGTGATCTCCTTGTACTCCTCGACGGTCGGCTTGGGGATTTGGCTCTCCTCGCCGTAGTACGCGTTGCTCAGCTTGGCGCGGACCTTCTCGGAGCGCTTCAGCTTGCGCTCGACGCCGTTCTCGTCGACCGCCGGGCCGAGCTCGACCGGGGCGTACTGCTCGTGCGACGTGAGCGTGTACAGCTGCTCCTGGCTGAGCGGCTCGTGGACCTCGATGAACTCACCGTGCGGCAGGCGCTTGATGGTGCCGGTCTCGCGACCGTGCAGCACCTTGTCCTTGTCGCGGCGCTGGAGGCCGAGGCAGATCCGCTTGGTGATGACGAAGGCCAGGACCGGTCCGGCGAAGAAGCCGATCCGGACGAACCAGGTGACCGCGTTGATCGACAGGTGGAAGTGGGTGGCGATGATGTCGTTGCCACCACCGATCAGCATGATCATGTAGCCGGTGACCCAGGCGACACCGAAGGCCGTACGGGTCGGGGCGTTGCGCGGCCGGTCCAGGATGTGGTGCTCGCGCTTGTCGCCCGTGATCCAGGACTCGATGAACGGGTACAGCGCGATCACGGCGAGGAACAGACCGAAGAGCACCAGCGGGATGAACACACCCAGGACGAGCGTGTGACCCCAGAAGTTGATCTCCCAGCCCGGCATGGCGCGGACCAGACCCTCGGCGAAGCCCATGTACCAGTCGGGCTGGGCGCCGGTGGACACCTGGTCCGGACGGTAGGGGCCCAGGACCCAGATCGGGTTGATGGACGCGATGCCGGCGAGCAGCGCGGTGAAACCGAAGACCAGGAAGAAGAAACCTCCGGCCTTGGCCATGTAGACCGGCAGCAGCGGCATGCCGACGACGTTCTTGTTGGTGCGTCCGGGACCCGCGAACTGCGTGTGCTTGTGGTAGAAGACCAGGATCAGGTGGCCGACCACCAGACCGAGCATGATGCCCGGCAGCAGCAGGATGTGGATGGAGTAGAACCGTGCGACGAAGTCGCCGCCCGGGAACTCCCCGCCGAACAGGAACATCGAGATGTACGTGCCGACGATCGGCACGGACAGGATCGCGCCCTGGGTGAAGCGGACACCGGTGCCGGAGAGCAGGTCGTCGGGGAGCGAGTAGCCGGTGAAACCGGTGAACATGCCCAGGACGAACAGCAGGAAGCCGAACAGCCAGTTGATCTCGCGCGGCTTGCGGAAGGCGCCCGTGAAGAAGACGCGCATCATGTGCACGAACATGCCGGCGAGGAAGATCACCGCGGCCCAGTGGTGGATCTGCCGGATCAGCAGACCACCGCGGACGTCGAAGGAGATGTGCAGCGTGGAGCTGAACGCCTCCGACATCAGCTGGCCCTGCAGCGGGACGTAGCTGCCGTGGTACTCCACCTCGTTCATCGACGGGTGGAAGAACAGCGTCAGGTACACACCCGTGAGGATGATGATGATGAAGCTGTAGAGGCAGATCTCACCCAGCATGAAGGACCAGTGGTCCGGGAAGATCTTGCGCATGTTGGCCTTGGCCAGGGAGTAGATCCCCAGCCGACCGTCGGCCCAGTCGGCGACCCGCTCGCCCGCGGGTGCCTTGCGGCGGTCGTCGTTGTTACTCATCCGCGCTCCCAGAAGGCAGGACCGACGGGCTCTTCGAAGTCGCCGAGCGCCTCGAGGTAGCCCTCGTCGTTCACGCCGATGCGCAGCTGCGGCAGGGCGTGACCGGCCGGGCCGAAGATCACTCGGGCACCGTCGGACAGGTCGAAGGTGGACTGGTGGCAGGGGCACAGCACGTGGTGCGTCTGCTGCTCGTACAGCGAGATCGGGCAACCGACATGGGTGCAGATCTTCGAGTACGCCACGATGCCCTCGTGCGACCACTCGAGCTCGCGCTTGTCCTTGATGTTCTCCGGCTGGATCCGGACGATCATCAGGGCGGCCTTGGCGATCTCGGTCTGGAAGTTGTGATCGTGCTCCTCCAGGCCCTCCGGCTTGGCGAAGGTGAGGGAGCCGACCGCGACGTCCGAGGGACGCAGCGGCTCGTTGGTGTTCATGTTGACGAGCAGCTTGCCCTTGCCCCACAGCGTGTGGCGCAGCTTCTCCTCGGGCAGCGGGCCGAGGTCGCGCAGCAGGACGACGCCGGAGAGCGGGAACAGGGCCAGCGCGCCGAACATCGTGGTGCGGATCAGCTTGCGCCGGCCGATCACGGACTCCTTGGCGCCCTGCTTGAAGTCGGCCATGACCTTGGCCTTGACCTCGGGCGCCGCCTCGATCGGGTGTCGCTCGTCGGCGATCTCCACGTCGGACATCAGGGTGCGGGCCCAGTGGACCGCGGCCGCGCCGATGCAGAACAGGGACAGACCCAGGGTCACACCGAGCGCGAAGTTGAGCGCGCTGATGTGGCCGAGCGGGAAGATGTAGACCGTCTTGTCGTGCGGGATCGCCACGTACGCGGCGATGAAGGCGACGGTGGCCAGCATCGACACCGTGAACAGGAAGGCGACCGTACGCTCGGACCGCTTGGCGGCCCGCTCGTCGACGTCCTGCATCCGGTGCTCGTGGGGCGGCAGCCCCGGGTCGGCGAACGGGTTCTTCTCGTCCGCGACGCTCACGGCACCGTGGGCGTGGTCCTGCGCAGCGGGCAGGTTCTCTTCTGGAATGTCTTGGCTACTCATGACTTCTTGGCCTTTGCGGTCCGAGCGGCAACCCATACGGCGACGGCGATGAGACCGCCCAGACCGAAGATCCAGCCGAACAGGCCCTCGGCGACCGGGCCGATACCGCCCAGCTCAAGACCACCGTAGCTGGCCGTGTCCTTGCCGTTGACCGCGTTCAGGTACGCGATGATGTCCTTCTTGTTCTGCTCCGACAGGGTGGTGTCGGGGAAGGAGGGCATGTTCTGCGGGCCGGTCTGCATGGCCTCGTAGATGTGCTTCGGGTCCACGTCCTCGAGGGTCGGCGCGTACTTGCCCTTGGTCAGGGCACCGCCCTTGCCGGTGAAGTTGTGGCACTGCGCGCAGTTGGTGCGGAACAGGTCACCGCCCTTGGCGATGTCCGCACCCTCCGGACCGTACTGGGCCTCGGTCGGGACGTTCGGGCCGGCACCCAGCGAGGCGACGTACGCGGCGAGCTGGTCGATCTGGGCCTGCGTGTAGATGTTCTTCTTGCGCGGGACCTGCGCGCCCTGCGAGGTGGCGGCCGGCATACGGCCGGTGCCGACCTGGAAGTCGACGGCCGCGGCGCCCACGCCCACGAGGCTCGGACCGTCGGAGGTGCCCTGACCGCCGGTGCCGTGGCAACTGGCGCAGCCAACGGCGTAGAGCTTCTTGCCCTCGTCGATGGCGAGGGACTGGGCGGTTTCGTCTGCCTGCGCCTTGCTCGCGGGTGCGAACGCGGCGTACAGCCCCCCGGTGCATGCCAGCGCGAGGAGTAGGACGACGAGCGCCGCCATCGGATGGCGTCGTCGTGCGGAGAGCTTTTTCACGGATTACCCCGGTGTCAGGATCTTCTGCGTCGATGCTTCTGGGATGGGTGCGGGTTCGGGCCCGGCTACTTGATCATGTAGATCGTGGCGAAGAGGCCGATCCAGACGACATCGACGAAGTGCCAGTAGTAGGACACGACGATCGCGGCGGTCGCCTGCTCGTGGGTGAACCTCCTGGCCGCGTAGGTACGTCCGAGGACCAGCAGGAAGGCGATCAGGCCGCCCGTCACGTGCAGGCCGTGGAAGCCGGTGGTCAGGTAGAAGACCGAGCCGTAGGGGTCGGAGGAGAGCGAGAGGCCCTCGTGCTTGACCAACTCGGTGTACTCGTACACCTGGCCGCCGATGAAGATCGCACCCATGACGAAGGTGACGATGAACCAGCCCCGGAGCTTCTTCACGTCACCGCGCTCGGCGGCGAAGACGCCGAGCTGGCAGGTGAGGGAGGAGAGCACCAGGATCGTGGTGTTGGTCGCCGAGAACGGGAAGTTCAGGGCGTCGGCCTGTTCCTTCCAGAAATCGGGCCCCGTCACCGATCGCAGGGTGAAGTACATCGCGAAGAGGGCCGCGAAGAACATCAGCTCGGAACTCAGCCAGATGATGGTTCCGACGCTGGTGAGGTTCGGTCGATTGACCGACGGGTGCGCGTGCCCGGTTTCTACTGTCGTTGCTGTCGCCACGACCGACATTATGTCGGGCGCTTATCTCGCCCTCACTCCGGGGGGTGCCGTTCGGAGTGTCCATACCCTGTGTAGTGCCCGTATGGCCCATCGCAGCCGTGTTCGGACAGGTGTTGACACGGTGTCGAGGGGAGTAGCATCCGCCCCATCGGTACCCGGAAGTTCCCGACTTTGGCTGTGTCTTCTGAGGAGCGTGGAGGAACCATGCAGGCGACCGCGACGGTGCTGGTCTACAGCGATGACGCCAACACCCGCGAGCAGGTGCGGCTGGCCTCCGGCCGACGGCCGGCTCCGGACGCGCCCCTGGTCGAGTTCCTCGAGTGCGCCACTCCGGCCGCCGTGCTGAAGGAACTGGACCACGGCGGCGTCGACGTCGTCGTCCTGGACGGCGAGGCCGTGCCCATGGGGGGCATGGGACTGTGCCGGCAGATCAAGGACGAGGTGTTCCGGTGCCCGCCGGTGCTGCTGCTCATGGGGCGGCCCCAGGACGCGTGGCTGGCCACCTGGAGTCGTGCCGACGCGGCCGTGACGCTGCCGGTGGAGCCGGTGGAGTTCGCGGGGGCGCTGGCGTCCCTCCTGCGCCGGAAGAGCGCTCTGAGCGCCTAGGGGTGGGCCTGGCGGTCCCTCGGGCGGCCTCGCCCTCGGCGGGCTCGCCCCGGGCCGCCTACAGCGCCGTCGGCCGGAGCCTGGACGGGTCCTGTTCGGGCTTCTGCACGCCGCTGGTCAGCGCGCTGCCCGTGCGCCACTTCGCCCAGTCGATGTTCCAGTCGCCGAAGCCGTTGCCGAAGGTCTCCATCGTGTGGCCGTAGCTGTTGACGACCTGGACGACGTCGCCCTCGCGGACGTTCGCGAAGAACCAGGCGGCGTTCGCGGTGCTCATGCCGGTGCAGCCGTGGCTGACGTTGGCGTAGCCCTGGGAGCCGACGGACCAGGGGGCGGCGTGGACGTACTCGCCGCTCCAGGTCACCCGGGTGGCGTAGTAGACCGGCAGGTCGTAGGACTCCGCGGAGCCCTCGGCTATGCCGATGCTGGTGCCGCGCATCCGTACGAAGTACTCCTTGCCCAGGATGACCTTGACGCCGTTGCGGGTCTCGAAGCCGGGCTTGCCGGTGGTGACGGGGATCCGTTTGATCTCCTCGCCGTTCTTGAAGAGGGTCAGGGAGTGCGACGAGGCGTCGGTGACGGCGATGACGCGGTCGCCGATGGTGAGGCTGAGGTCCTCCGTCCGCCCGCCCCAGAGGCGTTCGCCGACCCGTATGCCGTCCAGGTTGCTGTGGACGCGGACCGTGGCGTGGGCGGGCCAGAAGTCCTTCGGGCGGTAGTGGAGCTTCTTGTCGTCCACCCAGTGCCAGGCACCCTCGACCGAGGGCCTGGAGTCGACCTTGAGGGCCCGTTCGACGACGGCGCGCTGGGCGGGGTCCTTGACGGGCTGGCTCAGCTCGGCGGTGACGGGCTGGCCGACGCCGTAGGTGCCGGCCTTGGGGCCGAACGTGACCGTCAGGCGCTTCTTGGTGGTGGGCTTGCCGGTGTCGAAGGTGAGCACCCGGCGGCCGGGGGCGCCGTCCTCGTCCTCGGTGCTCACACGGACCGTGTAGTGGGCGTCGGCGGCGAGCGGCTCGGTGTTGTGCCAGCGGCTCCCGTCGGCCGCGAGTTCGCCGGCCACGTACCGTCCTGAGGCGTCCACGGCGGTGACGTCCGTGATGCGGTCGCCGGATTCCTCCGCGGTGATCTGCAGGGGCTTGTCCGGGCTGACCTTCCGGCCCTCGCCGCGGGGGCCGTCGAAGGAGATCCGGTCGGTCGCGTCGTAGGGACGCGAGGCGAGGGGGTTGCCGTCCGAGTCGCAGGCGATTGCGCCCGCGACCAGGGCGCTCACCAGCAGCGTGCAGCTGACGACTGTGCGGGGGCGGGGTTCGTGGCTCATGAGGATCACGCTAGGGAGCGGTGTCAACCGTGGCGCGCTGGAAGACACGGATGGCGGATCCGGATTGCGGCAAAAGCGTGAGCCCGGACGCTCCTGACGGAGTGTCCGGGCTCAGCGGCGCTCAGCGCGTGTTACTGGGTGCGGTTCTCACCGCGGTAGTACTCGAAGACCCAGCCCCAGACGCCGATCATGACCAGCGGGAGGGAGAAGTACAGCAGCCACCAGCCGACCGCGACCGCCAGGAAGGAGAGGGCGCCGCCGATGGCCAGGGAGAGCGGCTGCCAGCTGTGCGGGCTGAAGAAGCCCAGCTCGCCGGCGTCGTCCGCGACGTCCGCCTCCTTGTTGTCCTGGGCACCGGTGTCGACCCGCCGGGCGGTGAAGCCCAGGTAGAAGCCGACCATGATGCACAGGCCGAAGGCCAGGAAGAGGGCCGTGGTACCGGCCGGCTCCTTCGACCACACGCCATAGACGACCGCCATGGCGAGGACGAAGACGCTCAGCCAGATGAACATCTTGCCCTGGATCTTCACTTGCCGGCCTCCTTGCTGCCCGCGATGGCGCTGGCGCCGTGACCGCTGTGCTCCAGCTGCTCGAGCGCGGCGATCTCAGGGTGGTGCAGGTCGAACGCCGGGGATTCGCTGCGGATCCGCGGCAGGGTGAGGAAGTTGTGCCGCGGCGGCGGGCAGGAGGTCGCCCACTCCAGGGAGCGGCCGTAGCCCCACGGGTCGTCGACGCCGACCGGCTTGCCGTACTTGGCCGTCCGCCACACGTTGTAGAAGAACGGCAGGATCGACAGGCCGAGCACGAACGAGCTGATCGTCGAGATCGTGTTCAGGGCGGTGAAGCCGTCGGCGGCCAGGTAATCCGCGTAGCGGCGCGGCATGCCCTCGGCGCCCAGCCAGTGCTGGACCAGGAAGGTGCCGTGGAAGCCGATGAACAGCGTCCAGAAGGTGATCTTGCCGAGGCGCTCGTCGAGCATCTTGCCGGTCCACTTCGGCCACCAGAAGTGGAAGCCGGAGAACATCGCGAAGACGACGGTGCCGAAGACGACGTAGTGGAAGTGCGCCACCACGAAGTACGAGTCGGACACGTGGAAGTCCATCGGCGGCGAGGCCAGGATGACACCGGTCAGACCACCGAAGGTGAAGGTGATCAGGAAGCCGGTCGCCCACAGCATCGGCGTCTCGAAGGACAGGCTGCCCTTCCACATGGTGCCGATCCAGTTGAAGAACTTCACGCCGGTCGGGACGGCGATGAGGAACGTCATGAAGGAGAAGAACGGCAGCAGCACACCGCCGGTGACGTACATGTGGTGCGCCCACACGGTCACGGACAGACCGGCGATCGAGATCGTCGCGGCGATCAGGCCCATGTAACCGAACATCGGCTTACGGGAGAAGACCGGGATGACCTCGGAGATGATGCCGAAGAACGGCAGGGCGATGATGTACACCTCTGGGTGTCCGAAGAACCAGAAGAGGTGCTGCCACAGCAGGGAACCGCCGTTGGCCGCGTCGAAGATGTGCGAGCCGAACTTGCGGTCCGCCTCCAGCGCGAACAGCGCGGCCGCCAGGACCGGGAAGGCCAGCAGGACCAGGACACCGGTCAGCAGGACGTTCCAGGTGAAGATCGGCATGCGGAACATGGTCATGCCCGGTGCGCGCATGCAGATGATCGTGGTGATGAAGTTGACCGAGCCGAGGATGGTGCCGAAGCCGGAGAAGGCCAGACCCATGATCCACATGTCGGCGCCGATGCCCGGGCTGCGGACCGCGTCCGACAGCGGGGAGTAGGCGAACCAGCCGAAGTCGGCCGCACCCTGCGGGGTGAGGAAGCCGGCGACGGCGATGAGCGAGCCGAACAGGTACAGCCAGTAGGCGAACATGTTCAGCCGCGGGAAGGCCACGTCGGGCGCGCCGATCTGCAGCGGCATGATCCAGTTCGCGAAGCCGGCGAACAGCGGCGTCGCGAACATCAGCAGCATGATCGTGCCGTGCATCGTGAACGCCTGGTTGAACTGCTCGTTCGACATGATCTGCAGGCCCGGACGGGCCAGCTCGGCGCGCATGACCAGCGCCATCACGCCACCGATGACGAAGAACGCGAACGAGGTGACGAGGTAGAGCGTGCCGATCGTCTTGTGGTCGGTGGTGGTCAGCCACTTGACGACGACTTCGCCGCGGCGCTGGCGCCGGACCGGCAGCTCGTCCTCATAGTGGGACCCTGCTGCCGCGGCACCCTGGGGTTCGTTGAGGATGCTCACAGGATGTTCGACTCCCGTTCCTTCTCGTGGCTCGTCTGCTCGATGCCAGCGGGAACGTAACCGGTCTGCCCCTTCTTGGCGAGGTCCTTGAGGTGCTGCTCGTAGCGCTCGGGCGAGACGACCTTCACGTTGAACAGCATCCGGGAGTGGTCGACGCCGCAGAGCTCGGCGCACTTGCCCAGGAAGGTGCCCTCCTTGTTGGGGGTCACCTGGAAGGCATTGGTGTGGCCCGGGATGACGTCCTGCTTCATCAGGAACGGCACCACCCAGAAGGAGTGGATGACGTCACGCGAGGTGAGGACGAAGCGGACCGTCTTGCCCTTGGGGAGCCAGAGGGTCGGGCCGGGGTTGTTGGTCTGCGGGTTCCGCTCACCGGGGACACCGCAGGTGTAGACGCCGCCCGCGTCGGCGGGGAAGTCCTTCTTGTACCGGTCCGGGATCGCGGCCAGGTTCTCGTCGGTCTTCGCGTCACCGGTCGAACCGTCGACGTTCTCGACGTAGTTGAAGCACCAGCTCCACTGGAAGCCGACCACGTTGACCGTGACGTCGGGCTTCTTCTCGAGGCTGAGGAGCTTCGACTCGTCACGGGCCGTGAAGTAGAAGAGGACCGACACGATGATGATGGGGACCACCGTGTACAGGGCCTCGATCGGCATGTTGTACCGAGTCTGCGGAGGGATCTCCACCTTGGTGCGGCTGCGCCGGTGGAAGATCGCACTCCACAGGATCAGGCCCCACACCAGCACGCCGACGGCGAGCGCGGCAGCCCAGGATCCCTGCCACAGGGAGAGGATCCGCGGAGCCTCTTCCGTGGTGGGGGTGGGCATACCAAGGCGGGGGAAGTCCTCCCATGTGCAACCGGTGGCGGTCGCCAGGACCAGGCCCGCGGTCATTGCCTGCAGCAGCTTCCGCCGCATCGGGCGCCGCGGCGAGCGGTCGGAGCCGTTGGGACTCACGTAGCGCCTTCCCGAGAGTCTCGCCCGCGCGGTCGGCTGCGGCCTTCTCGCTGGTCGGTCGCCGCCCTGCGTCGGGCAGGGGTTTGGATGTTTATGCGGACCAAACCCTAGCCGACGCCCTTCGGGGGTTCGCGGGGAGGGTGGCATACGCGCTGCGGGTCACCCGAAAGCGCCCAGTAGCTCGGGGGTTCGGGTGGTTTGGCGGCTGCCGGACGGTCGTGGCGGGCGGCGCCCACGGGGCGGAGCCGCAGGTCGGCGCGGGTCGCGCCCGCCGGGTGTCATCGACCGCGGACGTTCTACCGTTGCCGTGTGGGTTACTTCGACGCTGCTTCCGCCGTTCCGCTCCATCCCGTCGCCCGTCAGGCGCTGTTGGCTTCCCTCGACGAGGGGTGGGCGGATCCCTCGCGTCTGTACAGGGAGGGGCGCCGGGCACGGATGCTGCTCGACGCGGCTCGGGAGGCGGCGGCGGAGGCCGTGGGGTGCCGGGCGGACGAGCTGGTGTTCACGTCGTCCGGAACCCGGGCCGTGCACACCGGGATAGCGGGGGCGCTGGCGGGACGCCGGCGTTCCGGACGCCACCTGATCGTGTCAGCCGTCGAACACTCCTCGGTACTCCATTCGGCCGAGGTGTTCGAGGCGGACGGCGGAACGGTGACCCGCGTGCCGGTGCAGCGCACGGGAGCGGTCACCGTCGAGGCGTACCAAGACGCCCTGCGCCCGGACACCGCGCTCGCCTGTCTGCAGTCCGCCAACCACGAGGTGGGGACCGAGCAGCCGGTGGCGGCGGTGGCCGAGGTGTGCCGGGAGGCGGGGGTGCCCCTGCTGGTCGATGCCGCGCAGTCGCTGGGATGGGGGCGGGTCGAGGGTGACTGGTCGCTGCTGACGGCCAGTGCCCACAAGTGGGGCGGGCCGTCGGGGGTCGGGCTGCTGGTGGTGCGCAAGGGGGTGCGGTTCGCCGCCCGGGGGCCGGTGGACGAGCGGGAGTCCGGGCGGGCGGCCGGGTTCGAGAACCTGCCGGCGATCGTGGCGGCGGCGGCCTCGCTGCGGGCGGTGCGCGCGGAGGCGGCGGCCGAGGCGGTACGGCTGCGGGAACTGACGGAGCGGATCCGGGCGCGGGTCCCGGAGCTGGTGCCGGACGCGGAGGTGGTCGGGGATCCGGAGCGCCGGCTGCCCGGGACCGTCACCTTCTCGTGTCTCTATGTCGACGGGGAGGCGCTGCTGCACGAGTTGGACCGGGAGGGTTTCTCCGTCTCGTCCGGGTCGTCGTGCACCAGCAGCACGCTGACGCCCAGCCATGTGCTCCGCGCGATGGGGGTGCTGAGCGAGGGCAATGTGCGGGTGTCGCTGCCGCCGGGGGCGGCGCGGGAGGACGTGGAGCGGTTCCTCGAGGTGCTGCCGGGCGTGGTGGCCGGTGTGCGGGAGAAGCTGGGGGCGCCCACGCCCACGGCTGTCGTACGGGAGGACGAGCTGGTCGTGGACTCCCTCGGCAAGCTCTGCCCGATCCCCGTCATCGAGCTGGCGAAGGTCATCGGGAACGTGCCGGTGGGCGGCAGGGTCCGGGTGCTGTCCGACGACGAGGCGGCGCGGCTGGACATCCCCGCCTGGTGCGCGATGCGGGGGCAGGAGTACGTGGGCGAGGAGCCGGCGGAGCGGGGCTCGGCCTATGTGGTCCGCCGGCTCGCCTGACTCAGCCCAGGTGCTTCTTGACCTCGGCGGCGGCCTCGTCGCCGTAGGCCTCGGCGAAGCGGTCCATGAAGTGGGCGCGGCGCAGCTGGTACTCCTGGGTGCCGACCGTCTCGATGACCAGGGTGGCGAGCATGCAGCCGATCTGGGCGGCGCGCTCGAGGGAGACGCCCCAGGCCAGGCCGGAGAGGAAGCCGGCGCGGAATGCGTCACCGACGCCGGTCGGCTCGGCCCGGCGCTCCTCCTGGGGGCAGCCGACCTCGATGGGCGTCTCGCCGGCCCGCTCGATGCGGACGCCGCGCGAGCCGAGGGTGGTGACGCGGTGGCCGACCCTGGAGAGGATCTCCTCGTCGCTCCAGCCGGTCTTGGACTCGATGAGGCCCTTCTCGTACTCGTTGGAGAAGAGGTAGGTCGCGCCCTCCAGGAGGATGCGAATCTCCTCGCCGTCCATCCGGGCGATCTGCTGCGAGAAGTCGGCGGCGAAGGCGATGTTCCGGGAGCGGCACTCCTCCGTGTGGCGGAGCATCGCCTCGGGGTCGTCGGCGCCGATCAGGACCAGGTCGAGGCCGCCGACGCGGTCGGCGACGGTCTTCAGCTCGATGAGGCGGGCCTCGCTCATCGCGCCCGTGTAGAAGGAGCCGATCTGGTTGTGGTCGGCGTCCGTGGTGCACACGAAGCGGGCGGTGTGCAGGGTCTCGGAGATGCGGACGGACTCGGTGTCCACACCATGCCGGTCCAGCCAGGCGCGGTACTCGTCGAAGTCGGCGCCCGCGGCGCCGACCAGGACGGGCCGGGTGCCGAGCTGTCCCATGCCGAAGGCGATGTTCGCGCCGACCCCGCCGCGTCGGACGTCCAGCTTGTCGACCAGGAAGGACAGCGAGACCGTGTGGAGCTGGTCCGCGACGAGCTGGTCGGCGAAGCGGCCGGGGAACGTCATGAGGTGGTCGGTCGCGATGGAGCCGGTGACTGCGATGCGCACGGCGTGGACACTCCTGTGGGAGGGTGGATTGACAGTTCACGCTACCCGGTCCACCGGCAGGGCTGAAGCAGGCGAAACTACCCGATAGTAAATCTTTCTTCGCGGGCTCGAACCCGCATACGGTGCCGCTATGACGAACCTCAAGGTCCACACGTCCGCTCCGGTCGACCTCGAAGGCGACCTGGCGTCGCTGCCCGGTGACTGCGCCCGGATGGTTCCGCACTGGGCGGCCCCGGAGAAGATCGCCTCCCGTCCCGTGCCGCCGTCCCTGATCCACGGCGTGACCGTCCCGGCGGCCTCGGCACGGATGCTGGACGCGATGCCCGACTACGGCAACTGAGGACTCCCTCCCGGACGCCTTTCTCGGACGTCCGACTTTTCTTCGGCGGGGCGCGCCCGGCAGGGAACCGTGCGCTCCCCCGCTGCGTCCCATCGCTGTCCCCCGTCGAGGGGATACGAGGTACGACAGCAGGGCAGCCGAAGGAGCGATGCGGTGAACACCGAGCGACCCGACAACGACGACACCGCGCGCGGGCCTGAGGTCCGGGGTACGCCGGAGGAGGCCCGTCCGGAGGCGGCGCCTCCGCAGGACGCGGTCGAGGCGGGCACCGGGGACGGGCAGGGCGGCGCGGCCGAGGAGACGGCCACGGAGGACGGGCCGGCGGAGCCCGCCGCCACGACCGGCGCGGAGAGGCCCGAGGTCCCGGCCGAGGCGGAGCAGCCCGCGGTCGAGGCGGAGATGCCTGCGACCGAAGCGGAGGAGCCCGCCGCCAAGGCCGAAGCGGAGGAGCCCGTCGTCGCGCGTGAAGTGGAGGAGCCCGCCGCCGAAGCCGGAGCGGGGACACCTGCCACCGAGGCCGCAGCGGGGGAGCCCGCCGCCGAAGGGGAGGAGCCCGTCGTCGCGCGGGAAGCGGAGACGCCTGCCGCGGGTCCCGCCGGTGACGAGGTCCGCGGTGACGAGTCCGTGGGTCATGACGAGCCTTCCGCCGCCTCCCGTCGCCGTTCCTCCGTCCTCGTCGCCTCCGTGGCCGCCGCCGTGCTGCTGGTGGGCGGCGGGGGCGCCTACCTGGCCAGTACGGCGGGCGATTCGGGCGGCGGATCGGGCTCGGGGGCTTCGCCGGGCGACGGCACTCCCCCGGTGCTCGTGCTCGACGGCTACGCCGGCAGCCCCTCCGGGGGTGCCACGAACGGCATCGCGCCCGGCGAGCCGAACCCCTACGGGGTCGTCTACCGGGCGGAGGGCACGCTCCCGGACGGCCCCGGCTCGGCACCCGTGTACTGGGCGAAGGGCGCGGTCACGAAGGACGAGGTGGCCCGGCTGGCGACCGCGCTGGGCGTCGGCGGCACGCCGGTGGCCGAGGGACAGGACTGGAAGGTCGGCTCGGGCGAGGACGGCTCGGGCCCGGTGCTGCGGGTGAACAGGGAGGCGCCCGGCCTGTGGACGTTCAACCGGTACGCCCCCGGCACCGACGACTGCGAGAGCGCCACCGTCTGCGCCAAGAAGCCCACGGCGCCGGCCGGCGACCCGGTCGGCGAGGCGGCCGCGAAGAAGGCGGCGGCGCCGGTTCTGAAGGCGCTCGGGCAGGACGACGCCAAGATCGACGCGAGCCAGGTCATGGGCGCCCAGCGGATCGTGAACGCCGAGCCCGAGGTCGGCGGTCTGCCCACCCACGGATGGACGACGGGTGTCACCGTCAACGCCCAGGGCGAGGTCGCCGGCGGGAGTGGACAGCTCAAGGCGCCGGTGAAGGGGGACGCGTATCCGGTGCTGAGTGCCCAGGAGACGCTGGACCGGATGAACGCGGCGCCGGGGACGGACCATCGGGCGGGCATCGGGGGCTGCGCCGGCCCGGTGCCCCTGGAGGACGGGACGCGGAGCACGTGCGGCGGGTCGACGGCCGTGCCGCAGAAGACGGCGCTGACGGTCGAGGACGCCGTGTTCGGGCTGGCCCCGCACGCCTCGGGCGGGCGGCAGGTGCTGGTGCCGTCCTGGCTGTTCGAGGTGCGGGGGACCGCGGACGTCCACACGGTGACGCATCCGGCCGTCGAGCCGGAGTACCTGGGCTCGCCCGGGGCGTCGACGCCGTCCGCGGAGCCGTCCTCCGGCGGGCGGACCAGTGATGTGGAGGTCGACGGCTACACGGCCGAGGGCAGGGAGCTGACCGTGAGCTTCACGGGCGGGGTGTGCTCCGCGTACAAGGCGACGGCGGTGGAGAGCGAGGACGAGGTCAAGGTCACCGTGACGGCGACGTCCGACCCGGACAAGGTCTGCATCCTGATCGCCCAGGTCTACCACCAGACCGTGCGGCTGGACGAGCCGCTCGGCGGCCGGACGGTGGTCGGGTCCGACGGGCGGGAGATCCCGCTGGAGAAGCCCGGGGCGCGGCTGCCGTAGCGGCCCGTTGCGCGGGCCGTCCGCGCTGAGGCGACCCGCGTGCAGCGGCACGGGTACACAGGAAGGCGGTACGCGCGCGAAGGCGGCGGCCCCCAGGAGGGTCCGCCGCCTTCGTGTCGTCCGGGACGACTCAGCTGAAGGAGTCGCCGCAGGCGCAGGAACCGGTCGCGTTCGGGTTGTCGATCGTGAAGCCCTGCTTCTCGATCGTGTCCACGAAGTCGATCGTGGCGCCGCCCAGGTACGGGGCGCTCATGCGGTCGGTGACGACCTTCACACCACCGAAGTCCTTCTCCACGTCGCCGTCGAGGGAGCGCTCGTCGAAGAAGAGCTGGTAGCGCAGGCCGGAGCAGCCGCCGGGCTGGACGGCCACGCGGAGGGCGAGGTCGTCACGGCCTTCCTGGTCGAGCAGGGCCTTGACCTTCGACGCGGCGGCGTCGGTCAGGACGATGCCGTCGGTGACGGTGGTGGTCTCGTCCGATACGGACATCTACATCTCTCCCGGGTTGTACGGAGACTGCTTGCCGACGGTTGCAACCGGCGGGGCCGCGGATTCATTCCGGGCCGGGCACGTGTCTTTTTCGCCTGTTCCTTCATGCTCGCACATGCCCGCAGAAGCGAACAGCGGCTCAAGGGGCGGCGGAAGCAAGTCGACGGAGCGGCGTCGGGATTCACGTCACATCGACGCAATGACCATCGTCAAAGTGACGTGAAGCAGGTTATGATAATAAGCGTCAGTTCGACGAAAAGTAGAAAGGGTGCGTGTCGTGACCACCGCCCAGACCACGGAGCTCGACGTACAGCCGACTCCGCTCGCCCTGTTGCTGCTCGGCCGTGAGGCCGACCCGAAGAGCGAGCGGGGCGTCGAGTGCCCCGGCGACCTGCCCTCCCCGTCCGACCCGGACCTGGTGGAGCGGGCCCGCGCCGCCAAGGAGAAGCTCGGCGACAAGGTCTTCGTCCTGGGTCACCACTACCAGCGTGACGAGGTCATCCAGTTCGCCGACGTCACGGGCGACTCCTTCAAGCTGGCCCGGGACGCGGCCGCGCGCCCGGAGGCCGAGTACATCGTGTTCTGCGGTGTGCACTTCATGGCGGAGTCCGCGGACATCCTGACCTCCGACGACCAGAAGGTCGTCCTGCCCGACCTCGCCGCCGGCTGCTCGATGGCCGACATGGCGACGGCCGAGCAGGTCGCCGAGTGCTGGGACGTGCTGACCGAGGCCGGCGTCGTCGAGCAGGTCGTGCCCGTCTCGTACATGAACTCCTCGGCGGACATCAAGGCGTTCACCGGCAAGCACGGCGGCACCATCTGCACCTCGTCGAACGCCAAGCGGGCCCTGGAGTGGGCCTTCCAGCAGGGCGAGAAGGTCCTGTTCCTGCCCGACCAGCACCTCGGCCGCAACACCGCCGTCCGCGACATGGGCATGTCCCTCGAGGACTGCGTCGTCTACAACCCGCACAAGCCGAACGGCGGACTGACCGCCGAGCAGCTGCGCGACGCGAAGATGATCCTTTGGCGGGGCCACTGCTCGGTGCACGGCCGCTTCAACCTGCAGTCCGTGGAGGACGTGCGCGCCCGCATCCCCGGGGTGAACGTGCTGGTCCACCCGGAGTGCAGGCACGAGGTCGTGGCCGCGGCGGACTACGTCGGGTCCACCGAGTACATCATCAAGGCCCTGGAGGCCGCCCCGGCCGGCTCCAAGTGGGCCATCGGCACCGAGCTGAACCTCGTGCGCCGGCTGGCGAACCGCTTCGCGCCCGAGGGCAAGGAGATCGTGTTCCTCGACCGCACGGTCTGCTTCTGCTCGACCATGAACCGCATCGACCTGCCGCACCTGGTCTGGGCCCTGGAGTCCCTCGCCGAGGGCAAGCTGGTCAACCGCATCGAGGTCGACAAGGAGACCGAGGCGTTCGCGAAGCTGGCGCTGGAGCGGATGCTGGCGCTGCCGTAGGGCCTGCCCGGACCGTCCGGCGTCGGGGTGAATCCTCACTCCGACGCCGGTTTCCGTTCCGGGTGAGCCGGGTCCAGGCCGAAGACCGTGCCGCCGGGGGTCGCCACGACCAGCGCCCCCCGGTGGACGAACACCCGGGCCGAGGGCCAGCCGCCGCTCACCCCGTGATCGACGCGCGGGAACGACTCCCACAGCAGGGTGCCCGCGCGGGCGTCGATGGCCGCGACCCGCCCGGTGGAACTGGCCAGGTACACCGTGCGGCCCCGGCCGTCGCTCACGGCCTCACCCGGCTGCTCCAGGGTCGTCGGGGTCTGCCACAGCGCCTTGCCCGTCGTGGGCGACACCGCCGTCACCTGGCCGCCGGAGGTGGTGAAGCAGATCGTGCCGTCCACCACGGACATCGTCCCGCGGAACGGCTGCGCCAGCTTCCTCGTCTCGCGGGCCCCGGTGTCGGAGTCGATGAACAGGAGACGCGTGTACGCGGTCTCGAGCCCGCCGTCGTCCGCCGCGTACTCCGCGAAGACCAGCCGGCCGTCGAGCGCGCCGGCATAGCCGGCGTTCCCCGGCAGGGACGGCAGGCGCCGCTGGGTGCCGTCGGCCGGGTCGAGGGCGAGGAAGCGCGTGGCGCCCGTGTCGGCGTGGGTGCAGTCCGCGTAGGGGCGGCCGTCGGTGTCGTGGAACCCGCACCAGTACCCGGCGGGCAGGGTGGTCGTCCAGCGTCCGGCGCCGTCACGCACGGTGCGGGCGGTCACCGACCGGCCGTCCGAGACCATGACCAGTTCCCCTACGAGGGCGGGTTCCGCGTACTCGGCGTCGGTCTCGCGGGACCACAGCCGGGTGCCGTTCGTGGCGTCCAGGGCTATGAGGTGGGAGGCGACGGTCTCCCCCGAGGCGTCGGTACGGGTCTGGTGCACGAGGACCGTGCCGCCCCGGACGCCGAGGATCGAGGAGCCGTAGTCGTCGGCCTTCATCCCGGCCGGCAGGGACGCCGCGCGCCAGACCGTCGCGCCGGTCAGCGGGTCCACGCGGATCGGGAGGATGCCGTCGCCACCGCAGTACAGGGCGCCTTCGCCGAACGTGCAGTCCGGTGTCGCGGCGGAGATCTCGCCGATCGGTTTCGCGCCGCGGACGGCCGGCTCGAACAGCGTGGTCTGCCAGGGACGCCAGCCTGCCGGGACCGCCTCCCACCGCGAGGTCGGAGACGCCGAAGGGCTCGCCGACTTCCCCGTCCCCGTGGTCCCGCCGCCCTTCAGCGGGCCGAGGACGAGGTAGACCGTGAGGGCGACGGCGAGGACACCGGCCGCGCCGGCCATGGCCAGCAGCCAGGGCAGGCGGGCCCGGCGGGCGGAACGGCCCGGCGTCGCGTCCAGCGCGGTCGGGGTGCGCGGTTCCTCGGACACGGGCGGGGGCAGGCGCAGTGTCACCGTGTGCGCGTCCCCGGGCGCGGGTTCGGGCAGGGCGGTCGCGAACTCCCGCGCCAGCTCGTCGAGTCCGGGTCTGTCGGCGATCTCCTTGGTCAGGCAGCGGGCCAGGATTCCGCGCAGCGGCTCGGCCACCGACTCCAGGGCGGGCTCCTCGTTCATCACCCGGTACGCCGTGAGGTAGGGGCTGTCGGCGTCGAAGGGGCCGCGTCCCGTCACGGCGAACACCAGCAGCGCCGCGAGGGAGAAGACGTCGGAGGCGGGACCCACCGAGCGGGCGTCGATGAACTGCTCCGGGGACATGAACGGCGGAGTGCCGATCGCCTTCCCGGTCTCCGTCAGCGTCTGGTTCTCGGCGGCACGGGATATGCCGAAGTCGATGACGCGCGGGCCGTCCTCGGCCACCAGGACGTTCGCGGGCTTGAGGTCGCGGTGGACCACCCCGGCCCGGTGGATGTCCCGCAGCGCCTCCACCAGACCCAGCGCCAGCCGCCGCAACTCCGCGCCCCGCAACGGGCCGTCGGCCCGGATCCGGGCGGCCAGCGACGGCGCGGGCACGTACTGGGTGGCCATCCAGGGCCGCACGGCGTCCGGGTCGGCGTCGAGGACGGGTGCGGTGAACGCGCCGCTGACCTTGCGGACGGCCTCGATCTCCTGGCGGAAACGGGTACGGAAGACAGGGTCCTCGGCGTACTGGGCGTGGACCACCTTGACGGCGACCTCGCGACCCGATCTCGCCCTGCCCCGGTAGACGACCCCCATGCCGCCGGACCCCAGCCGGTCGACGATCCGGTACCCACCGAGCGACCTCGGATCGTCCCTGTGCAGTGGCACCGCCCCGATCCCCTTCCCCCGCAGAGCAGTTGGAGCTCACAGGATATGAAAGCCCTGCGGGGAAAGGGACATCGGTGTCAGCGGCGTGTCAGCCGCGGGCCGGGGTTCACACGCCCGCCGGCTCCGCCACCTTCTCCGGCTCGGCCGCCTGTTTCTTCGCCGCCCGCTTCTTCGCCCGGCGCTCCTTGCGCAGTTCGAGCATCGCGTAGAGGGTCGGGACGAGGAGCAGGGTGAGCAGGGTGGAGGTGACCAGGCCGCCGATGACGACCACCGCCAGCGGCTGGGCGATGAAGCCGCCCTCGCCGGTGACGCCCAGGGCCATCGGCAGCAGGGCGAAGATGGTCGCCAGGGCCGTCATCAGGATGGGACGCAGCCGGTGGCGGCCGCCTTCCACCACGGCCTCGACCACGCCGTAGCCCTGGCGGCGGTACTGGTTGATGAGGTCGATCAGCACGATCGCGTTGGTCACCACGATGCCGATCAGCATCAGCATGCCGATCATCGCCGGGACGCCCATCGGGGTGCCGGTGGCGACCAGCAGGCCGATCGCGCCCGTGGCCGCGAACGGGATGGACACCAGCAGGATCAGCGGCTGCACGAGCGAACGGAAGGTCGCCACCAGCAGCATGAAGACGATCGCGATCGCCGCGAGCATCGCCAGGCCGAGGTTCTTGAACGCGTCGTCCTGGTCCTGCGAGACACCGCCGATCTCGGCCGTCGCGCCCGCCGGGAGCTTCAGCGCGCCGAGCTTCGACGTGAGGTCCGCGCTCACCGCGCCCGTGTTGTCGCCGGTCGGGCGGGCGGTGATGGTGGCCGCGCGCTGACCGTCGATGCGGGTCATCGAGACCGGGCCGTCCACGAGGCGGACGGTCGCGATGTCACCGAGCTTCACCGGGCCCAGGGGCAGGGCCTTGAGCTGCGCCAGCGTCGTGGCCGGCTTCGACGACGTGATCACGACGTCGCGCTCGGTGTCGTCCAGGATCGCCTTCGCCGCCGGGGTCCCGCGCACCGCCTGCGCGACCGCCGCGCCGAGCGTCTGCTCGTCGAAACCGGCCGCCGCCGCCCTGCCGTTGGCCTTGACGGAGATGCGCGGCACGCTCTGGGACAGGTCGCTGGTGACGTCCGTGACGTCGTCCAGGCCGGCCACGGTCTTGCGGACCTGCTCCGACGCCTCGCGCAGCACCTGGGCGTCGGCCGCCTTGACGACGACGCTCAGGTCCTGGCTGCCGAAGCCGTCACCGGCCGCCACGGTGGTGGTGCCGATGCCCTTCAGCTTGCCGAGGCCGTCCTCGACACGGTCCTGGACGTCCTCGTACGACGCCCCGTCCTCCAGCATCACCTGGTAGGACGCCTGGTTGGTGTCCGTGCCGCCGCCGAAGGCCGCCATGAAGCCGGAGGAGCCGATGGTGACCTGGTAGTCCTTCACGCCCTCGGTGTCCGCGAGCAGCCGCTCGACCTTCTTGGCCTGGGCGTCCGTCGCCGCCAGGCTGGTGCCCGGCGCCAGCTCCTGACGAACCGTCAGAACCTGCTGCTCGCCCTGGTCGAAGAAGTTGGTCTTCAGCAGCGGCGCCATGCCGAAGGTGCCGATCAACACGACGACCGCGATGGCCACGCTGGTCAGACGGCGCCGGGTGGCGAACCGCAGGACGGGAACGTACAGGCGCTGGAGGCGGCTCTTCGCCTCCTTCTCCTCCGCCGCGCGACGCGCCTTCTCGGCATCCGCGGGGGTGCCCTTGGGGGCGCGCAGGAACCAGTACGACAGGACCGGGACGACCGTCAGCGAGACGAGGAGCGAGGCCAGCAGGGCCGCCGTCACCGTGAGGCTGAACGAGCCGAACAGCGCGCCCACCATGCCGCCGACCAGGCCGATCGGCAGGAACACGGCGACCGTGGTGAGCGTGGAGGAGGTGACCGCCCCGGCCACCTCGCGCACCGCGGTGAGGATCGCGGTCCGGCGCTCCTCGCCGTAGCCGAGGTGGCGCTTGATGTTCTCCAGCACGACGATCGAGTCGTCGACCACCCGGCCGATCGCGATGGTCAGGGCGCCCAGCGTCAGCATGTTCAGCGACAGGTCGCGCGTCCACAGCACGATCAGGGCGAGGACCACCGAGAGCGGGATCGAGACCGCTGTCACCAGCGTCGAGCGGACCGACGCCAGGAACACCAGGATGACCAGGACGGCGAAGAGCAGACCGAGCGCGCCCTCCGTCGTCAGGCCCTCGATGGCCTTCGACACCGCCGGGCCCTGGTCGCTGACGACCGTGATCGACGCGCCGGAGCCGAGGTCCTCGCGCAGCCCGGGCAGCTTGTCCTCGACGGCGTCCGAGATGGCGACCGCGCTGCCGTCGTGGTCCATGGTGACGGCGACGGAGAGGCTGGGCTTCCCGTCGGTACGCGTGAGGGAGTCGGCCGGGGCCTCCTCCTGCTGCACCGTGGCCACGGTCCCGAGACGGACCGGCTTGCCGCCCTCCGCGCCCGGGATCATCAGGTCCTGGATCTGCTCGAGCGAGGTGTACCCGCCGCCGACCTGGACGGTGCGGTTGGCGCCGGCCTCGTCGAAGGAGCCCGCCGGGACGGTCGCGCCGCCCGCCTGGAGGGCCTGGGCGAGGGCCTGCGGGGTCAGCCCCGCCCGCGCCAGCTTCGCGTCGTCCGGGGTGACGGACACCTGGAGGTCGCGCACACCGTCGACGGTGACCTGGCCGACGCCGTCGATGTCCTTGAGCGCCGGCACGACGGTCCGGTCGAGCTGGTCGGCGAGGGCCTGCTGGTCCTTGCCGGAGGTGACGGCGAGGACCACGGTCGGCATGTCGTCCGTGGAACCGGCGACGACCTGCGGCTCCACCGAGTCCGGGAGCTGGACGCGGGCCCGGTTGACCGCCTGCTGGACGTCGGCGACGAGTTGCTTGGTGTCGTTGCCGTAGTCGAAGGACGCCATGATCACGGCGTTGCCCTCGCTCGCCGTGGAGGTGACGCCGGTGATGCCGTCGACGGCCTCGAGGTTGTCCTCGATGGGTTCGACGACCTGCTTCTCGACGACGTCCGGGGAGGCGCCCTGGTAGGGCGCCAGCACGGACACCATCGGCAGTTCGATGGTGGGCAGCAGCTGCTGTTTGAGCTGCGGGATCGCGATCGCGCCGAAGACGAGCGCGATGAGGGACATCAGGCCTATCAGGGCCCGTTGCGCGAGGCTGAATCTCGACAGCCAGGACATGGGTGGAGGTTCTCTCCTCTGGGAGCGGGCAGAAGTGGCCCCTTCACCCTGTGGCATGGTCGCGGGCGATTCCGTAGGCCCCAGGTCGGTTTCCTTATACGGCGCCTACTCCGGGCGCAGTACGGCCGGGTGGAACTCAGTCCACCCTCGGACGGACCAGCCCGGACTCGTACGCGATCACCACGAGCTGGGCCCGGTCCCGGGCGCCCAGCTTGGCCATGGCCCGGTTGACGTGCGTCTTCACGGTCAGCGGACTGACCTCCAGGCGTTCGGCGATCTCGTCGTTGGAGTGGCCGCCGGCGACCTGGACGAGGACCTCGCGCTCGCGCACGGTGAGCGCGTCCAGCCGCTGGGCGCGAGCCGGGTCGTGGTCGTCGTCGGTGTCGGCCTGGGCGAGGAAGCGGGCGATCAGGCCCTTGGTGGCGGCGGGGGAGAGCAGGGCCTCCCCGCCGGCGGCGACCCGGATGGCGTTGAGGAGCTCCTCCGGCTCGCTGCCCTTGCCGAGGAAGCCGGAGGCGCCCGCGCGCAGTGACTGCACGACGTAGTCGTCGACCTCGAAGGTCGTCAGGATCACCACGCGGACGTGCGCGAGGGCCGGGTCGGCGCTGATCAGGCGGGTGGCGGCGAGGCCGTCGGTGCCGGGCATCCGGATGTCCATCAGGACGACGTCCGCCCGCTGCTCCTTGGCCTGCCGGACCGCCTCCGCGCCGTCGGACGCCTCACCGACCACCTCCATGTCGGGCTCGGAGTCGACGAGCACGCGGAACGCGCTGCGCAGCAGTGCCTGGTCGTCGGCGAGCAGGACACGGATCGTCATACGGGCTCCCCCGGTTCTCCCGTCGCGGCGGTACGGGTCTTGACCGGCAGGATCGCATGGACGCGGAAGCCGCCTCCGTAGCGGGGACCCGTGGTGAGGGTGCCTCGCAGCGCGGTGACGCGCTCCCGCATGCCGAGCAGGCCGTGGCCGCCGCCGTCGCGTGGGCCCGCCCGGTCCCCCGCGCCGTCGTCGAGGACGGTGACCTCGATGCGGGGTCCTACACGGACGATGCTGACCTCGGCCTTCGCGTCCGGCCCCGCGTGCTTCTGCACGTTGGTCAGGGCCTCCTGGACGACCCGGTAGGCGGCCAGGTCGACGGCGGCGGGGAGCTGCGTGCCGTGGTCGGCGCGGGCGACCTCGACCTGGAGGCCGGCGCTGCGGAAGGTGCCGGCGAGTTCGTCGAGGCGGTCCAGGCCGGGGGCCGGTTCGGTCGGGGCCTCGGGGTCGCCGGACTGGCGGAGCAGCCCGACGGTGGCGCGCAGTTCGTTCAGGGCCGACCGGCTGGCCTCGCGGACGTGCGCTAGGGCCTCCTTGGCCTGGTCGGGGCGCTTGTCCATGACGTGGGCGGCGACTCCGGCCTGCACGTTGACCAGCGCGATGTGGTGGGCGACGACGTCGTGCAGGTCGCGGGCGATGCGCAGGCGTTCCTCGGCGACCCTGCGGCGGGCCTCCTCCTCACGGGTGCGTTCCGCGCGCTCGGCGCGGTCCCGGATGGCCTGGACGACGGCCCGGCGGCTGCGGACGGCGTCCCCCGCGGTGGCCCCGATGCCGGTCCAGGCGAGGATCGCGAGGTTGTCCTGGGCGTACCAGGGCAGGGGGCCCGCGATCATCGCGGCACCGGTGAGGACCGTCATGGTGACCAGGCCGGCGCGCAGGGTCGTCGGACGGTCGGTGGTGGAGGCGACGGTGTAGAGGGCGACGACGGCGGACATCGCGACCGGCGCGCGCGGGTCGCCGGTCACGGACTCCACCACGGAGAAGGTGCCGGTGAGGGCGAGGACCGTCATGGAGGCGGTGCGGCGGAAGACGAGGGCGACGGCGCCGAGGGTCATCAGCAGCAGGCTGAGCAGGTCCGGGGTGCGGATGCTCCAGCTGACGCGGTGCTCGCCGTGCGGGTCCACGAAGGAGCCGGCCAGCATGCACAGCAGGACGGCGGCGGCCAGGGCGGCGTCGAGGGCGAGGGGATGAGCGTGCAGGTGGCGCCGCGCTCGGGCGAGGGGAGTCAAGGGTGCCGTACCTTCTCGAGTGGCCGTCGCTTCGCGCGGGCGTCGCCGGGGGCTGCCGCTCCCGGTCGCCCGCTCGGGCCCTGACCGGGCCCCGTCCCCGTTCTCCCCCACTCCCGGCCGCGCTCGAGCGGAAGAAAGGACCCACGACGGGTGGGCCTCGCCGGGACCGGCGCCGACGGGTGGCCGCCGGCCGGTTGCCGCAGCGTGGCCGGCAGCCGGTGCCCGGCCGGCACCCGAGGTGGGAGGGCAGGCCTCCGGGCCCGGCCCACCTCAGCCCGGGATCAGCCCGTCGTCGCTCAGCATCTCCCGGACCTCCTCCAGGCTCGCGTCCGGGGCCGGGAGGATCAGTTCCGAGGATTCCAGGGCGTCGTCGGGCAGGGGCTCGCCGAGGCGGCGGACCGCGTCGAGAAGGGCGCGGAGGGTGCGGCGGAAGCCCTCCACGTCGCCGCCCTCCATCTCCGTCAGCAGCTCGTCGTCCAGCTTGCTCAGCTCGACGACGTGGGAGTCGGCCAGCGTCCACTGGCCCTCCCCCATGATCCGCACGATCATGTCGCCTCCTCGGCTCCGCTCCCCGGCGCCGGGCTACTGCTTGTCGAAGCGCGGGGTGTCCTGTGGCTGCTGCTGGTTCTGCGACGGCTCGGTGCCGCCTTCGATGGCCTGCTGCCCGGCGGAGGTGCCCCCGGCGAGCTCGGCCTTCATGCGCTGCAGTTCCAGCTCTACATCCGTACCACCGGAGAGCCGGTCCAGCTCGGCCTGGATGTCGTCCTTGGCCATGCCGGTGGGGTCGTCCAGGGCGCCGGAGGCGAGGAGTTCGTCGAGGGCGCCGGCGCGGGCCTGGAGCTGGGCGGTCTTGTCCTCGGCACGCTGGATGGCCAGGCCGACGTCGCCCATCTCCTCGGAGATGCCGGAGAAGGCCTCGCCGATGCGGGTCTGGGCCTGGGCCGCGGTGTAGGTGGCCTTGATGGTCTCCTTCTTCGTGCGGAAGGCGTCGACCTTGGCCTGGAGGCGCTGGGCCGCGAGGGTGAGCTTCTCCTCCTCGCCCTGGAGCGTCGCGTGCTGCGTCTCGAGGTCGGTGACCTGCTGCTGGAGCGCGGCGCGGCGGGAGAGCGCCTCGCGGGCCAGGTCCTCGCGGCCGAGCGCGAGCGCCTTGCGGCCCTGGTCCTCCAGCTTGGAGGACTGCGACTGCAGCTGGTTGAGCTGGAGTTCCAGGCGCTTGCGCGAGGTGGCCACGTCCGCGACGCCGCGGCGGACCTTCTGGAGGAGCTCCAGCTGCTTCTGGTACGAGTAATCGAGGGTCTCGCGCGGGTCCTCGGCCCGGTCAAGGGCCTTGTTCGCCTTCGCGCGGAAGATCATCCCCATACGCTTCATGACACCGCTCATGGGCTTCGCGCGCCCCCTTCTGACGGACTCCAGCTCCAGCTCTGCGACAGAACCCACAGTACGGGCCCTGTCTCCATTGACGCACTGTTCGGGGACGGATGGGCTCCTCCCCAAGGACGACTGACCCCGGTCCTGATCCGGCGTGAGGAGTAGGTGACCTTCAGGGTGACCACGAGATCACCGGCCGTCCCCTCTCCCCCGGTTCGTCCCGGGTCTGTCCTCATTTCAGACGACCGGTGTTGCCGGATCGTTCCCCGCCGGGCTGGGGTCCATGCGGGGGGAGCGCTTACCCTTGGGTTTTGTGTTCCGTAGCCGTGCCAAGGAAGAGAAGGCACCGGTCGCCGACAAGGCGCCGTTGACCGACTCCAAGCAGCCCCGTGACCCGCAGGCCCCCAAGGGCCGGCCCACGCCCAAGCGCAGTGAGGCCCAGTCCCAGCGCCGCAGCGTGGCCAACACGCCGTTGACGCGCAAGGAGGCCGCCAAGCGCCAGCGCGACGAGCGCCGCGCCCAGCTCGAGCGCCAGCGCCAGGCGCTGGCCGGAGGGGACGAGCGGTACCTGCCGGCCCGTGACAAGGGGCCGGTCCGCAAGTTCGCGCGCGACTTCGTCGACTCGCGGTTCAACGTGGCGGAGTTCTTCCTGCCCATGGCCGTGGTCATCCTCGTGCTGAGCATGATCCGGGTGGCGGAGCTGCAGAGCATCGCGCTTCTGCTGTGGCTCGTGGTGATCGTGCTCATCGTGCTGGACTCGATCGTCACCGGGTTCCGCCTGAAGAAGCGGCTCGCCGAGCGCTTCCCCGACCAGAACCGGCGCGGCGCGGTGGCCTACGCGCTCATGCGTTCCCTCCAGATGCGTCGGCTCCGGCTGCCCAAGCCGCAGGTCAAGCGCGGAGAGCGGCCCTGAGCACTGCTTCTTTCTCCGGGGGTGCGGCCGAGGCCTGGCTGAACAAGCTGGGTGGGCTGCGTGACGTCGTACGGCAGGAGCTGGTGGCCCGGCAGCTCGACGAGCAGATAGCCGGGCGGTTTCCGGTCGGTCAGCGGCTGCGGGTGCTCGACGTGGGCATGGGCCAGGGCACGCAGGCGCTGCGGCTGGCCCGGCTCGGTCATCAGGTGACCGGTCTGGAGCAGGACGCGACGATGATCGCCGCGGCCCGCGAGGCCCTGTCCGGCGAGCCGGAGGGCATCCGGGAACGGATGCGGATCATCGAGGGCGACGGCCGGGACACCGGCGTGCACTTCCTTCCCGGCAGCTTCGACATCGTGCTGTGCCACGGGGTGCTCATGTACGTCGAGGAGCCGGACCCCCTGCTGGCCGGCCTCGCGCGCGTGCTGGCCCCCGGCGGGCTGCTGTCGCTCCTCGTCCGCAACGCGGACGCGCTGGCCATGCGGCCCGGCCTGGCCGGCGACTGGGCGGGCACCCTGGCCGCCTTCGACAGCGTCGCCTATCGCAACCGGCTGGGCCTCGACGTCCGCGCGGACCGTCTGGAGACCCTGACCGCGACGCTGGCCGGTATCGGGGCGCCCCTGCACGCCTGGTACGGGGTGCGGGTGTTCACGGACAACGCGCCGGACGGGGCGGATGTCCCCGAGGACGTGGAGACGCTGCTGGCCGCGGAGGAGCGGGCGGGGCGGACGGATCCGTACCGGGGCGTGGCGGCGCTGCTGCATCTGTGCGGGGTGCGGGGCTGAGGCGCGTGGGCTGAGCGCGCGGGCCGCTTGCGCGCTGAGCGGGCGAGGCCGCTTCCGCGTTAGGCGTGCGGAGCGTGCGGGGCTGCTTTCGCGTCAGGCGTGCGGGAGGGGCGTGCCGGCCGTGTGGGCAGGGCGTACGAAGCCGGGACCCGCGCGCTGGGCGTACGAAGTGCCGTGTCGGCCGCGTGGGCCGGGACCGCGCTGGGCGTACGAAGTGGCGTGTCGGCCGGGTGTGCGGGGGTGCGGTGTGTCGGCCGATCGGGGCGGGGCGGGGCGCGTCGGCTGAGAGTGCTCCGGCTCCGCGGTGCGGGGGTACGGGTCGGCCCGGCTCCGTGCGGGAGCGTTCGGGGTGCGCTCGTTCGGGTGAGCTGGACAAGCCGGACGTTCACCCCCCGGAGAGACTCGGGGCATGGATGCTTGCCGTACGCGTGCCCTTCGGCTGGTCGTGTCCGTGGGGGTGTGTTCCCTGGGGCTGGTCGCCGGGTGTTCCGGTTCCGGTTCCTCGGAGCGGGAGACGGTGACCCGGCAGCCCGCGCAGAGCGCGCAGCCCGCGGCCGTCGCCCAGGCGGACGAGCTCGAGAACGCCTACCAGAGGGTCATCAAGGACGTCCTGCCGTCGGTCGTGCAGATCCAGACGGGCAGTGGTCTCGGCTCGGGTGTCGTGTACGACGACAAGGGGCACATCGTCACGAACGCGCACGTCGTCGGGGACGAGCGGAACTTCCGGGTGACGACCGCCAACAGTCAGGAGGCCCTCGCGGCGACCCTCGTCTACTCGTACCCGGAGCAGGACCTGGCCGTCGTCAGGCTCGACCGGGTGCCCGACGGCATGAGGCCGGCGACCTTCGGGGACTCGGCGAAGGTCGAGGTCGGGCAGATCGTGCTCGCGATGGGCTCACCGCTGGGGCTGTCGTCCAGCGTGACCCAGGGCATCGTCTCGGCGACCGGGCGGACCGTCAGCGCGGGCGACGCCGACGGGGGCACGGGCGCGACCATCGCCAACATGGTGCAGACGTCAGCCGCCATCAACCCCGGCAACAGCGGGGGCGCGCTGGTCGGACTCGACGGGCGGGTCGTCGGCATCCCGACGCTCGCCGCGACCGACCCCGGTCTCGGGGACAGCGCGGCGCCGGGCATCGGGTTCGCGATCCCGGCGTCGACGGTGCGGACGATCGCCGACCAGATCGTCCGGGACGGCCGGGTCACCGACTCCGGCCGGGCGGCGCTCGGCATCACCGGACGGACGTACGTCGACGCGGACTTCCAGCCGGCCGGGGTCGCGGTCGTGGAGGTGACGGGCGGAGGAGCGGCCGACAAGGCCGGTATCCAGGCCGGGGACGTCATCGTCCGGCTGGGCGACACCGACATCACCACGATCACCTCGCTGGCGGAGGCGCTGGCCGAGAACCGGCCCGGGCAGCGGACGACGGTGACGTACCTGCGCGACGGCGGGCAGCGGACGGTGGACGTGACGCTGGGCGAGCAGTAGGGGTTTGACGCCATGTGGGCGGTCGGCGCTCCGTGGGCGGACGGGCCCCGGGGCGGACGTGGCCGGCCGCCCCGGGGCCCGTCCGGTCACGACGCGTCGGCGTGCAGGTTCATCGGACCGTAGATCTCGGTGGAGTCCTCGAACAGCCGCACCTGGTCCGCGCCGCCTTCGAGCAGGTCCTTCCAGTGCTCCCCGATCCAGGACTCGGCGTCCCCCTGCGTGGTGAACTCCTCGGGCTGCACCGCGGGCTCGACCTCCGTCCCGTCGGCCTTCTCGAAACGCCACGTCCATGCCGCCATGTACGCCTCCAACGTGTCGGCACCTGCAGAGCAGAAGCCGGATCACGGTCCGGCTCCAGTCCAGAGCCTATGCGCTCCACGGGGTGCGCCGTCAGGAGACGGCGGCGGTCGGTGATCGGGGGTACCGGGCGCGCGTGCGGTGGGGCAACCGGCGAAAATCGGTTCGTGGAAGTGACTCTGCTCGGTACCGGTGCTCCCGCGGGGCTGCCCCGCCCCGACTGTCCCTGTGCGGTCTGTGCGAC
Organism: Streptomyces sp. NPDC052016; assembly: GCF_044548445.1. Classification (NCBI taxonomy): domain Bacteria; kingdom Bacillati; phylum Actinomycetota; class Actinomycetes; order Kitasatosporales; family Streptomycetaceae; genus Streptomyces; species Streptomyces sp. NPDC052016. The sequence continues at coordinate 173,944 of NZ_JBIUBX010000003.1, read as the reverse complement.
CTCGCTCGGCGCGGACGCGCGGGCGGCGACCGCCCTGCTCGTGGACGGGGCGCTGCTGCTCGATCTGACCCCGGGTGCGGCGTTCGCCGCCGCCCGGACCGGGCATTCGCTGAGCGGGGTGCGGCAGGTGCTGCTGTCGCACCCGCACGACGGGCCGCCCGTCGAGGTGCCGGCCGGGGTGCCGCAGCCCGGGCGGGTGCCGGACGGGCGGGAGTTGACCCTGCTGACGGGGCATCGGGTGCGGGCGGTGCCGATGGACGCGCCGGGCACGGGGTACGAGGTGACCGGGCCTGCCGGGCAGCGGCTGCTGTACCTGCCGCCGGGGGGCGCGCCGGCCGGTCTGGAGGACGGGACGGTGCCGGACGAGCGGTACGCCATGGTCCTCGCGGACGTCGTGGGGCGGCCGGACGCCCTGGCCAAGCTGCGGGCGGTCGGGGCGGTGGGACCGACGACGGACGTCATCGCCGTTCACCTGGACCACGACGTGCCGGTGGGGCCGGAGTTGCGGCGTCGGCTCGCGGCGGCCGGGGCACGGGCGGTGCCGGACGGGGCGACGCTGGCGGTGGGGGCGTACGAGGACGTGCCGGACGTGCCGCGGCGGACGCTGGTGCTGGGCGGAGCCAGGTCGGGAAAGTCGGTGGAGGCGGAGCGACGGCTGGAGTCCTTCCCCGAGGTGCTGTACGTCGCGACGGGCGGCACGCGGGGCGGTGACACCGAGTGGGCGGCGCGGGTGTCCGCGCACCGGGAGCGGCGGCCCGGCTCGTGGCGGACGGCGGAGACGTGCGATCTGGTGCCGCTGCTGGGGGCGGACGGGGCCCCGCTGCTGATCGACTGCCTCTCCCTGTGGCTGACCGACGCGATGGACTCCGTCGGGGCGTGGGACGACGCGGTGTGGGCGAGCGGGGGCGAGCGTGCGCTGCGCGCCCGGGTCACCGAGCTGGCGGCCGCCGTGCGCGCGACCCGGCGGACGGTCGTCCTCGTCTCCAACGAGGTCGGTTCGGGCATCGTCCCGGCGACCGCGTCGGGGCGGCGGTACCGGGACGAGCTGGGGCGGCTCAACGCGGCGATCGCGGCGGAGTGCGAGCAGGTCGTGCTGGTGGTGGCGGGGCAGGCGGTGGTGCTGCGGGGGTGAGGTGTTCGCCGCGCGGCGGGGCGGAGGGCAGTGCGGGTCCGCTGAGAGGCGGGCCGGCGGGTGGGCGGGTCTTCTGCTGAGGGCCGGGCCGGGGTGTGCAGGTCCGCTGACGGCCGGGCAGGGGGGGCGCAGGTCCGCTGACGGCCGGGCAGGGGAGCGCAGGTCCGCTGACAGCCGGGCAGGGGAGCGCAGGTCCGCTGACAGCCGGGCAGGGGAGCGCAGGTCCGCTGACAGCCGGGCAGGGGAGCGCAGGTCCCTGCAGGGCTGGCGGGGTGTGTGCAGGTGCGCTGGAGGCGGGGCGGCGGGTGCGTAGATCCGCTGGAGGCGGGGCGGGGGGTGCGTAGATCCGCTGCAGGCCGAGCCCGCGTGTGCAGGTGTGCTGAAAATGCAGGGCAGGGGTTGCGCAGGACTGCTGGCGGGCGGGCCGGGGTCGGTGCCGGGGGTGGGTCGTGCGGCCCTGCGCCGATGGGATGACGCCTGGGCCGGTACTCCCCCGTTTCCAGGTTGGCTCGAGGGGGACCCCCGTCGCCCTGGCGGCACGACCGTCCGCAGACTGACGGGCCGGACGGCGTGACTGCCCGCCGGCCGGCGGGCAGGGCGAGCGGGGTGCGCCACGGCCCAGTGGCGTGACTGCCGCAGCCAGAACGGCGGGACGGGCCGGTACGCCACGGCGAGGCGGCACGACCGCCCCTCAGCCCAGCGGGCAGGACGGGCGGGACGCACCACAGCCCGGCGGCCTGACCGCCGCAGCCCAGCGGTGCCGGACAGGCCCGATGCGCCACGGCCACGCGGCACCACCGCCCCTCAGCCCAGCGGGCAGGACGGGCGGGACGCACCACAGCCCGGCGGCCTGACCGCCGCAGCCCAGCGGTGCCGGACAGGCCCGATGCGC